>NZ_JACGVZ010000060.1:0-3136 GCF_014077465.1 Colwellia sp. BRX10-4 | reverse complement strand
AAGCTAACCTTAAGGTTGTAATCGGGAATATAACAAGCCATTCAAGCAGGACTTTTAACAGTTGGTTAGGTTCCACTTCGCTTCACATTTTAACCAACAATTAAAAGCCTCTTAATGGGGCGTTATGTTTCTTTCAAAAGGGTGAGTATCTTAGTATGCAAGCAGAAAAATCATATCTGACCGTTATTTCAAAAAGGTTGAAGTCCCCTGAGAAATATAAAGCACCAGCGAAGTTGATATATTTAGGTATTTGGTTGGCGGTAGTTATTATAATAATTACCATGTTGCAATTATTTCAAAGAGAGATGATTCCACCTATTTTATTAATATTTATTTCTCTTTTACTTGGCGCTTTTTTAGGTATCTTTATTACAATAAAATCTAGCAGGAAATGCTGGCCTATTTTAGCTAAGCATCTAGACGCGGATTCAATAAATAAACGGTTAGGTGAACTCGAAACATAACAAGTCATTCAAAAGGACTAAAAACAGCGGGCTGTTCGCTTCGCTCCATTTTAGCCCACTATTTTTAGCCTCTTAATGAGGCGTTATATGCCATGGAGGCACCGTGCCAACACCGAATATTTACTCAAGGATTCAAGTTTCTATAAGATCATATAGTCTTATATTTACTGTATTGTTCGTTATACTGCTATTCGCTGGTATTTTGGGATTATATTTTGTACCAGAAGGTGAAATATCCCCTAAAGATTCTTGGATAATTTACTTACCTTTGCTTCTTTGTTCGTTAGCTGTTTTTCTTCTTTGGTGCATCACGTTATCTCGCTTTCAAATGGAATCAATTATCCGTAAGATCCCACTTTTAGCGGCGCTACATAAATTAATGGTATCCGACTCTAAGCCCTGGGCAGAGGCAATTTACCTTAATATAACTCTAATAATTTTATTTGTTTTTTTAGCTGGTGGTTTTTCAATCTTCGATTAATTGTGTAAATGGCATATAACAAGTCAATAAAGCAGGAAAATTTACAGCTGGCTGTTTTCACTGCGTTCAACATTTTAGCCAGCTATAAATTTCCTCTTATTGAGGCGTTAAGTGTCTACGCAACTTGCAAGGGGAGTGTAAATAAATATTAAGGAATAGGTTATGGCAAATGCGCTAATAGTTGCAGGGTTAAATTCCAAGTATAAACAACTAGGAGTTGATCCAGCAGGCTTTTCGGCCGGACTTTGGCACGGAATTATTATGCCAATTACTTTTATTGTAAGTTTATTCAATCCCAACGTTGGGATTTATGAAACGAATAATAATGGAGGTTGGTATGATTTTGGTTTTGTTCTCGGTGCTTGTAATACTGGACGAGGGGCAAACTCAACAACAGGTTAAGTAGTATCTAGTCAAATCTATCAGACACTTAACAAGAAAATTAATGGGACTAAAAACAACGGGCTGTTCGCTTCGCTACCATTTTAGCCCGGTATGTTTAGCCCATTATTTGGGCGTTAGTTGGCTTTAGTTTACTTTGCAGCTTGAAATAAGCTTGGAGCTTTTAAAGAATGAATTTTGTTATAGGTTTAGTTCTTTTTATTATATTCTTTGTGCTAGTTAATTACGTACAAAGTATTATTGGAATTTATCCAAAATTAGCTAAAAAATATAAAACGGGCTTAAATGTTTCGGATCGTTCATTATTTAAATTAAGAGATATTAACCTAACAAATGATATAGAGTTCTCTATTGGGAAAAACGATGAATATCGTTCTTGGCTAACTATTAAATCATTTGATCAAGGTTTGTTTATAGGCCAAGAAAGAATGCTAATTTTATTATTTCCTAAAAAGTTTTTAATTCCATGGGAGCAAATTAGCTTTATAAAAGAAAAAGTCACTTTACTTAAAAAGCAGTATATTTATAAAGTCGACTGTAATGAAAAACCTATTTACATTATTACTAAATTTGATGTGTTCAACAGCGCAACTAACAAGGCATTAAAGCAGGACTAAAAACAGCGGGCTGTTCGCTTAGCTCCATTTTAGCCCACTATTTATTGCCTCTTAACGAGGCGTTAGCTATACAGGGATGTTTTGTCGCATATGAATGATAATGAAGTTAGACCAATATTTAGAGTTTTAACATTGGGGCTTTCTGTTTCTGCTTGGTATGCGGTCATAACTATTGTTCAATCTGAACTTGAGTCATTTAACTCAGATGTTATTCCATTCGATTGGAGTATTCCTTTAATCATTCTTCCTGTTGTTATTTTAATTTTAATTGTTGCTATCGCTTTTACATATACAACTCTATTTGGGTATATGCCTAAAAAGTTATTTACGATTTTATTTGGCAAAAGGTTTAAAAAGCAGTAAGTTGCAATGTATAGATAACAAGGCATTCAAACGGACAAAAAACAGTTGGCTGTTTTCACTTCGTTCAACATTGTAGCCAACAATTTTTTGCCGCTTAATGTGGCGTTATACAACTAAGGAGAGTTACGATGGGCTGGATTGTTTTAGCCATTGCCGGTTTATTTGAGATCGTATGGGCAGTTGGTCTTAAACAAACAGAAGGTTTTACTAAATTATGGCCTTCTGTAATAACGATTGCAGCCATGTGGATCAGTTTTGGTTGTCTTTCTTATGCATTAAAAACAATTCCAATGGGAAATGCTTACGCAGTTTGGACTGGTATTGGTGCTGTAGGTGTGGCAATCGTTGGTATCGTTTGGTTTAACGAAGTAGCCGACATCAAACGAATCGCATGCATAGGTTTAATTATCCTTGGCATAGCAGGTTTAAAACTATTGGATTCAGGTTCAACCGTTGTATAACGAGGCATTCAAACGGACAAAAAACAGTTGGCTGTTTTCACTTCGTTTAACATTGTAGCCAACAATTTTTTGCCGCTTAATGTGGCGTTATATTTTAAATCATCATATGGAGTAATTATGAAAAAAAGTAGTTTAATTTTAAGTGTACTTTTAGTGGGGATCACTGCTTGCTCAACGGTTACTATAAAACCGGAAGGGCAAAATAAACTTGTCAATAAACCCACATACCTGGATTCAAAACCATTTTATTTATGGGGGCTATCTGGAGAACATCGTGTTGATGTTCTGAAAGTTTGTAACAAAAATGAACCATTGCAAATGCAATCACAACAAACATTTTCTGATGGT
>NZ_JACGVZ010000035.1:0-27147 GCF_014077465.1 Colwellia sp. BRX10-4 | reverse complement strand
CAACCAACAACGAGCTAAGGGTAAGTCTCATCAATCAGCGGTAAGAGCTTTGGCTTTCAAGTGGGTGCGTATTGTATTTAGGTGTTGGAAAACGAAAGTACCTTATGATGAATCCAAATATTTAAAAGCATTAAAGGAAAGAAACTCTCCTTTATTGGCTGCATAAAATACTTGTTGAATGCCTCAGGGCGTGAAGCTGACATTAAGGCTTAGTTTGAAAGGGTAACTACTGCCACTTTGAAGACGTTATCATTTGAGAAATTATACTGAAAACTTTTGTATGTTTTGATCTACAGCGGACATGGCTTAATAACCACATTACTCTGGCAGTTTCCTGATAGCGGACGTTCTTCATAGATAAAAACATGGTCTCTTGATGATTACTTTTTGCCTATAGCCAGTTAAATCTGAATGTGAACAAAGCCATCACAGCGGTCATAGAAACTTTAAATTATATTGATAATTTCTCGCTAAAGCTGATCAAAATTTTAAATTTTCACATAAAATTGTTACCACATTACTAAAAGAAATTGGAATTCAATTATTTTAGACGGTTCAATTCCACAAGGTGATATAGAGCGGATGATGGATAATTCATTTAAGCTGGTGGTTAGTAAAATGACCAAGAAAGACCAGAAGTCTATCTTGGTAAATTTATGATGGTTGTTATTTAACTATTCTTGCCCAGTATACCAATACTTAACGATCCCCTCAGCAGGTTTTCCGCGGACAGATTGAGATATGTTAGGGAAACCTTCAAAACTGGGTATTAATGTTTGTGAAAGCCAATAACCAGTATGTATGTCGACGCTATTTATCATAAAAGTATCTTGCTCTTCAATTGCTTGCATAATGCCTTCTATGCCGACTGATTGAACAGAAAAATCAGTAACGAAACTTTCTTGAATGCAACTTACCTCAGTTCCATCTTCTATAGTTCCAGGAGTACAGAAACCATCTTCTTTCCAACCATTGAGAAAAAAGTCTTCACGGCTTTGTACTTGCACAACAAGTGTTATCGGTAAATCTATATCTGAAGTACCATACCAGCATGGCTGGTTAATATCGTCACAATATATCTGACTATGTTGGTAGGAGAGCGATTCAAACGTTTTCTGTTTTATCAATTCCGTTGTTAGGTTGGCATTTTCTTCGGCGTTAAATTGATTCCCACAGCACTGTAAGGCATTGATCACAATGCTATCGACTCTGGAGAATATTCGTTGGTCATTATAGACAGTCCCTATTTGTCCCCAAACAATTTCACCATCAAAATTGGCGCTTATATCGTCAATTATTTCGGAAAATCGTTCAATATAATAATCTTTTAGTTCATCTGTATGCAAAGTGACCCACATTGCATTCCAGTCAGCGGCAATGCCTTTTATGCCGATTTCTTGGGCATGTTTTGCCTGAATAATAATATTATTTTGATGTGCATCCAATAGTATTTTAAGCTTGCCCAATGTGAGGTCCTCACCTTGCTCAACAATAATTTCTCGATCATTATTGGTTTGAGTAAACTGCCAAGAAAAATAAACTTCAATGCCGAGCAGATTTGCTTGCTCGACAATATATTCGACATACTTTTTAGGGGTATGATACTTAGCTTCGTCTACTACCCAGGGTTCTTGACTATCGTTCCAATCACCATAATTGTACATCCAAAACCTTTGTGCGCCAGATACACTCATCGCTTGTAATGCTTCCAAATACATCAATTCTACATATTCATCTCTGGAACAATTGTCGCGAGTAGACTGGGGTAGACCATCATAAATCCAACTAGGTGAATAATCTTTAAAACTGATACTTCTAACTATACTGCTAGCAAGTTGACTTCTGGGGGAGGGTGTTTCAAATTTACCATTATATTCAACGGGGTAATCTGCGTTATGAGGGTTAGTGCATGATGAAGTAACAGGTGGCATTACCACTGGTGTTGGATTTGATGAGGCTGTATCGCTAGTCCCACCTCCGCCGCCACAGGCGCTTAGGAACAAAGTAAGAACGAAGATAACAAAATACTTGTTTGTGTGGGACATCTTTAACCTCTCAATAAATGATGTAGTGAATACGTTACAGACAAGGTAGTAAAAGTATCCGTATAAATTACAACCCCATGACCTTATGCAATGCACTTAGGCTAATAGCTTTGCGTCTATTAATTTTCGTTAATAGTTGCCAGTTATTAGCTGATTTTATCGTAAAGCCAGATAAGTTCAAAATTATTTATATTCGCTATTAAATAGTAGCGCTAATGTTTATATGATTAACCTAGTTTGGACGTGAATTTATCAGTGTAAATAGTTCGTTTACCACACCCAAGCGGACGTTAGTATCCACAGTTACCTTATGACTTCTACCTCTATGATTTTTAATTCTACTGCCGAATGTCTTTGGTCAACTAACTGGTGCACAGTTGACCTAGACAAACACTCAAAATTTCAAAATATTACTTCCGGTTTGCGCACGGAGGAGTCTTTACCCTTTAATTCATTAATGTCAGCTATCGTATCTTTGTTAACATTAGATAGCGAGCATCTGAGACTTCTCCAGCTAGCCAATTGCGGACATTAAGCCTTTACAAATTCAGGAGCATATTTAGGGCAAGTTTTTAACTTAGTAATAGGCTCAGACGTGTTTACAATTTTAAAAGCATTGATTTGTGAAAGGTTATCAATTGATTTTGTTGAAAAATTATTAGCACAAAAATCTCTTAAATTGACTAATTCGTCCTCTGTTAAATAATTTAATATTGAGAACCTTTGATTCAAATCTATTTCTTCATGCTCCAACCAAGTATATAAAACCGATAAGGCAGATATTTTATTTTCTAAGGTGCCAGCCTGATCCTTAGCTCTTAATTTTCTCATTACATATAATGTTGGATACATTAACGGCATACCATCACTATCAGCCAACGTGCAACACTCTTCACCATTATCAAACTGAAATCTTTCTACTCTAAAGTTAAGTTCCATAAGAACCTCCTACAACTGTTAAAACGCTGTAAGTTATTCTGGTAAACTTTTTAATTTTTATAAGAGATTTTTATATTATTTATCTATAAAAATAATTACAATAAAATACAACCACTTAAAAGACAATCTTTTACTTTAAAATAATTGGAATCATGAGGTATTTATGATTTATAAAAAATACCTAGATCAAAAATTAATAGTTCAGTTATAAAAAAGCCCCCTAAAGTGTTTTTTTATAAACATATGTGACTACGCATAATAGTTGAGATTAACAATCACCAAGTGAGATTTAGTTTTTAGGATCACTTTCTATATAGAGCAGAAGTTAGCATTTGAGAATTTATACTGAAAATATTTGTATGTTTTAATCTAAAGCGGATATGGCTGAATAAACCCATTACGCTATGAGCTTCCTGATAGGACGTTCTCAATAGGTAAAAAAATGTGATTTTGATGTTTATAACACACTCGATTTTTAAGTTCATTGACTGGCAACAAAGCCACCACAGCGGAAGTTAGCAACTCTTTAATCCTAACGTCCGTTCACGGCTGACATAACTCTCGTTGCAGTTATTATGGTGTTTGATAAGTAGTTAAAATGTACCTATCCCCTCTTATTGCATTAAAAAATTTAACAAAAATTTGTTTTGTTTTCTCACAGGAATACATTCTTTATACTTATCTAGTAAAGCTGTAACCTATAGCAAAAGATACCCAAGGTTCGTCTTGAAACTCCCAGTCATCCCCCTTTGAACCTGATAAATGATCTACACCAACAATTAGAGCAATGTCCCAATTTTTACTGATTTCAAAATTTACACCAAGGGCAAGGGTCAGGCCATCTTCTGTTTCGACCTTATCCGTACCTACTTCACTAACTGATATTTTGGATAAGCCAAATGCTGCCAGTAATTCAAATGTCTCTCTTTTATATGAAATGTATGGCCCTATAGCTGAGTCACTATATATGTCCCCCTTTCTAAGCTTATAAGGTATAACTAATAATCCTGTGTTTAATCCACCGACTCTTATGTAATTAGATTTTTCTACTTTATTATTTTCTGTTAAACAGAATTTAAAGGGCTTATTAAAATATGTACTAGTTGTTGTGGATTTATCGGTTTTTAAGTCTACGTTATATACATGAACAATTTTTTCTTCATCTATTTGTGCATTATGATCAAGGGTTTGTTTAAAATAGGTGTTTCTGGGGATATTTGTCGGAGTAGCGCTGCTGTCATTACACTCTTTATCTGTGTTTATTAAATTTATAGGGTATAAATTTTTAAATGAAGGGGTAAAAGTTAGGCCCCATGAGGCGTCGGTATCTCCATTCACACATCGTCCCTTTGAACATTGGACGTTATCAGCGAAAGAATATGAACTAACAACTAGTAAAGTAGTGAGTAACAATTTTATTGTACGCATTTTTATTCCTTTATTATGTAGAAGAACTTTAGGAACAAAGAAGCGCAATTCAAGATTTATTAGGAGAAATACCACATTCCTTGTGCCTACTACATTATAATAGTACAAAAAACGAACACATCAAATTTATTTAAAAAATATTTTAGATTGTAGTAAATCAAATATAAATTTGGGTTGGGCGAAACTTGATGACCTCTTAAGTATCTAATATAGTTATTACCACAAAATAGGCATAGCTAAATATTTCGAATCTTTATAGTGAACAGTTACCTAAGCTTATCGTTTCAAATTATCTCGAATAATAATCTCATTTACGCATTAATTAGTCATGCCAATATAAATTAATGAATGACCGCTATGGCTAAGCGGACTATTTATTGTGATAAATACAAGTCTATTTTAAGTCGGCAATGTGGCAAAAGTAATCATAAACCGACTACCCCAATACAGTTCATTTAAAACGACTCTGACCCCTTTTATTTCACTTTATACATAAGCGGTGGTAAGTCAATTCCTGCTGAAAACCTTCCTTTCAAACGATAACCTTTACTAATATCCCTTTAAATATAGTTAGATCAACACCGTAATGTAACTAAATAACGTATAAAAAGAACAAAACACAGCGAAACACAAATATAATCACAAAATAGTGGTTTTATTACGAAATTTATTTACATTAGAGTTTTAGCTCTATACACTCGTCGGCAATTAAAGCATTCCAAACTTTTTAAATTTCTGAGGTACTTATGAAAACTTTACTTATACCAGCACTTACTGCCATTGTTTCTTTAAACACATTTGCGACAACGTCTAATGTAAAGTTTATCGCAACTGACTATTCAGCTGAAACTCAAGTTTGTCTAGCTGCAGCGCAAAATGGCTTAACTTCAGCAGAAGATAAAGCCAAAGAATTAGGTATTAACTATAGTGGCCTTCAATACATTATCCAATGTAACGGTAAATCATTAATTCAGTTTTCAAAAACGCCTAAAAAGGTAGCTAAAATTGCAGAAATAGAATTTGTTGTAACAAAACCACAATATAAATTTGTTACAACAAATAAAAATAAGGCGTCAAAAATTTGTGCAGATGCGGCGATTAATGGCTTTAACTTCGTTAATGAAAATTACAGTGATGTTAGATACATAGTTTGTAATGGCCAAAACATAGTTCGCTTTGCTAAAAAATACAAAAGCTAATTTGTTTATTTTTTAAATGTGTAATATCGGTTTTGACTTTTATTAACACGTAGTTTGATTGATTCCCCAACCAATTAAACCTTTCGCCTCGCAATTTGCGGGGTTTTTTTTTGTTTAATATTCGTAACCAATAGAAGCATGTTCCACTTAATATAAAAGCAAGTTACTTTATTAAGTGGCTTGGTAGAACTATAAGCTATTCAAGTGGGACAAATTACAGTTGGCAGGTACCGCTCCGCTTCACATTTTAGCCAGCTACAATTTCCCCCTTTACAGGACGCTATCCATGCAAAAATCTAATCCAAATTAACGTTGCAGATTGAATCCTAATGTCTGCAATGTGTCAAAAGTGAATGTTCAGATACGAGTCGCCACCGGCAGCAATGAGCTTGCAGCGGACGTTAGGATTAACGAGTGCTAGTTTCCCCTATGAGCACAAAGTAATCATTAAAATTGAAGGCTGCATTTCAGACATTATGACTGAAATGCAGTTTCCTAAAGTAAGTAAAGATGACTATACCCTTTTCAAACCTACTAACTGCCGTATATGAGAGCAATCTCAAAGTTATGCTAGTCATAAATATTTAATAATAATTAAGTAAAATAATCATTCGTACTTAACTCATGTTTTACTAAAGCAGTAACGTATAATTGTCTAAATGACGATATCTTAATAGGCGATTTACTTATGTCCACGATTTTTCGAAATACACCTGATAAATAACGAGGTGATAATGGAATCACACCTTTATCTTCATTAGGGGATTGAAATAAATAAATACAATGAGGGTAGCTTTTCTTGAGTAAAGTAACAGCACCTATGATCTGTTGAGTTAATACAACTTCTCTTTTCCCATTTACACCTGAAATAAAAATGATATTACCAACTTCATTAAAATCAGAAAACTTTAAATTATTTAACTCTGCAACCCTCATCCCAGTAAAGGCTGATAGTTTAATAAAAGTAGATACTTTTTTATCATATTTTTCTTCAGCTACAACTAACATCTCATTTAATTTAACTGAAAATATTAATTCACTATTAAATATTTTTTTATCGACCATTTTAATATCACTTTATTTTTAAACGACGATAATAGTTATAGTCACTTTATTCAAAATCTATAATTTTATTTTTAACTCGTACCAAAACGTTACATTTTATTAGGTGCATTCCCTAACCAAATATAGCCAAAAACTGCTTTACACATTTTTCAGCGCTTAAATACTAAAAAACCCGCTAAATTAGCGGGCTTAAGGTGATTAGAAAACTCATTTGGTGTTCTAAAGCTTTACATTCTTACTAGATGTTCCTTAAAAGGGGATATCATCATCAAAATCAATCGTCGGCTCTTGAGGGTTAACTTTAGGAGCTGATTGCTTTTGTTGTCCTTGATTTGCAAAACCACCTTGTTGCTGTGGTGCTGCTTGCTGAGTATAACCACCTTGTTGTGCGGGTGCTTGCTGTTGAAAACCACCTTGTTGAACCGGTGCTTGCTGTTGGAAGCCCCCTTGCTGTTGTGGTGCTGCTTGCTGAGAATAACCACCTTGTTGTGCGGGTGCTTGTTGTTGAAAACCACCACCTTGTTGCTGCCCTTGATTAGCGAAACCACCACCCTGTCCTTGAGAAGGTTTACCATCTAGCATTTGCATTGTGTTAGCTTTAATTTCTGTTTTATAGCGATCTTGACCTGTTTGCTGATCTGTCCATTTACTGGTTTGCAATGAACCCTCAATGTAAATCTTTGAACCTTTTTTCAAATATTCACCCGCAATTTCAGCTAAGCGTTGGTACATCACGATATTATGCCATTCTGTTTTTTCTTTTTGCTCGCCAGTTTGCTTATCTTTCCAGGTTTCTGACGTTGCGAGAGTAAGATTTGCTACTGCACCGCCATTTGGCATAAAACGTACTTCTGGGTCTTTCCCTAAATTACCTAAAATGATTACTTTGTTAACACCGGCCATGAAAAAATCCTATCTTTGTGCGTAAATATTCTATTTACTGATTTACGTTATCGACAAACATAAAATAATTTATCGATGCAATTTTAAAAAGTGGCAATTATTCTATCATTGTGAGTAAAAAATTTCTTTGAGTTTCCGTGCATTTTTAAGTTTATTTTTTGATTATTTTAAACCGACATTATTCTTCTGGAAAAAGGTGAGCCTTCATTTCTATTTTTATCAGCTCCGGTATTTTTAAAGACGATTGATTTTCAAAACAAAAGTGAACCATAACTGCAGTTCCTGACGCACATTTTTTATTTTTTTGCCACGCTTCTTGGTAAACAGTAAACGATGACCCACCTATACGACCTATATAGGTATGGATTTCAATTTCTTCACCATAGTAAAGTTGAGCATGGAATTCCACATCTATTTTAGCCAGAATTAACTGCCAATTTTTTGTATTTAATGCCGGCATAAAAAATCGAAAGACCGGATCTCTCGCTCCTTCAAACCACACAGGTAACAAGGTATTATTTATATGGCCTAGCGCATCGGTATCGCTAAATCTTGGCATTAACTTTTCACTGAACATAAACATTTCTCACAGATTTTAAGTGAGATTATTTTACATACTTTTTCATTGTATTGAAGTGTACAAGCGAAGTTAATAGAATATAAGCTATTGCTATGGTATTTTCGTTATCAATATTTATTGAAGCTTATCAAATTATGACTGACTTTATAGAACTATACCCTAACGCCCTTTCTCCAGAATTTTGTAAAAGATTCATTTATGATTTTGAAGGGAGTCCGCATAAAAACCAAGGACGTACCGGTGGCGGCGTAGATACCAGTAAAAAAATTAGTCAGGATATTTATTTAAATCAGCATGCTGAATTTCAGCCGGCACTGGAAACCATTTTACAAGCCTGTATTACTCATATCACTGAGTATGTCAGCAAATACTACTTTAGCTTGATCAGTAGTATTTCTTTAACCGTACAGCACCCAGTAACAAAGCAGCCCGTACAACTAACCGCTGATAATTTTGAAGAGGTAGGTAGACCTAATTTAGTCAATTTAATACAGTACTTATTTAGACTCGCCCCGATTAATGCTCAAAAATATTTACAGGGTAAAGGTAATTATAATTATTGGCATTCTGAAATATTTCCACAGCTTGGTGATAATAATGCATTGCACAGAAACTTGCTTTTTCTTATATATTTAAATGATGTCGAAGAAGGTGGTGAAACTGATTTTTTCTATCAAGAAAGAAGTGTTAAGCCAAAAGCTGGCACTATGGTTATTGCTCCTTGTGGCTTTACTCATACCCACAGAGGCAATGTACCGGTGTCATCAGATAAGTATGTGTTAACGTCATGGATGCTATTTAACCCCGCAGATAAAATTTACACCCCACAACCTTAGCAAAAACATACCCGTTTCACTTCATCATGCCTATGACATGCTGAAGTGAAAAGCTATAATCTATTTTCTTATAAAAATAGTTTCAGTAATCGGTCTATCTGAGCCATTCTTAATTTTTTTAACAGTTTCTTAGGCTTTTCTGGGTACTGATCTTGGGATTCGAGTTGCAAGTAACTGCTAATTAATTGCGTATGTTGATTAATGACTGCCAGTTCATCAGTGAGCGTAGGTAATAATTTTTGCTTGGCATCGTCAATTAATAAACCATTTTCTAGATCTAAGCCCCAAGCCCGTGGATTTAAATTATTACCGGTCAAAATATGCCAGCGTTCGTCAGCAACGATGCCTTTTAAATGAAAACTATTACTTTCGTGCTGCCATAAACGCACTTTCAGCAGCTTGTTATCAATGTATTTTTGTTGCCTCTTTAAAAATGCCTTTAATAAGGTCTCATAAATATAAGGAATAATACCTATTGTTGAAAATTTATTTTCATCCGCAATAAAAAAATCATTGGCTTTTTTATCGCCAATAATAATAGTCACTTCAACGCCACGCTTTAGCGCTGAACGTAAATCTCGCATAATCGGCTTTGGTAAATTAAAATAGGGGGTAAAAATCAGTAAATTTTTCTTTGATAAACGAATAGTTTCGCGGATCTGTTGATTAAGTTGATTTTTTCTCCTGCCAAAACCAATCAGCGGCACAACAGATAACTCCTCAGCTAAAGGTTCAGGTTGTTGGGCGTAGAAGTTAAAACGTACCGTTTTTAATAACGCTTTTAGTTTAAATATTTTATTTTTTATTTGTAATTTATTAGGTAATGTCGCCACATTTAACTGCGGTGAAAGTTCACTCTTAACAAAGGTTTGTTGAAGGAATTGGCAAAAACTTTCACACAACGCCGGTGATTGAATTTGGTAATAACGGTCTAAACGATATTTTTCAGCTTGGTGCAAATAGATATCATTAATACTCGCCCCCGTATAAAGTAAAGTATTATCAAAAATCATCCCTTTAAAGTGCCAAACGCCCATCAATTCTTTACGTTTAACCGGTACACCGTAAACGGCAATACTTTCACTGTATTGTGAGGCTACTTCAAGATAAAAATCGCGATTACCTTGCCCTGATTTATCACCAATCAGACCCCTTTGCGCGCGATGAAAATCAACAAACACTTTAACATCTAAATGAGGGTTAGTTTGCTTTGCTTGATATAGGGCATGTAATACTTGCTGACCAGCCGCATCATCTTGTAAATATAAAGCCGTTATATAAATACGTGATTGTGCACTTTCGATTAATCGAACTAAGGCGGTAGCGTATTGCTTTGCGCTTGATAGCACCGTAATATTTTCAGCTAAAAGAGGAATACCCGCTAATACTTTATTCATTCAGGAAATCCACTTAATTTATGAACACATTGGTTTAACGGGCAATAATACCTTATTTGTTCGAACAGTCACTTTATTTCGATAAGTCATCGAGTTTAAATTGCGACAGATGCTGAGTAAGGTGGTCGGCCAGTGTTAATAAATTTTCCCCTGCGCCGGCTACATCTTTTGCTGATTGCATAACTAAGTCTGCGTCTTAGGCAATACTTTGGGTATTTTCTGCAATTTCTTTTACCATAACACCCTGCTGATTAACGGCGGTTGATATTTGTAAGGTCGCACCAACAATGTCTTCAACATTATGCGTAACTTCTGTAAAAGTGGTTTTGACAAGTGTGGTTTTATCAACTCCTTGTTTAGCCATTGCAACACATTGGTGCATTGCTTCAACAGAGCGACTGGTGCCTGATTGCAACAAGGCAATTATACGTTGAATTTCGGCTGTAGAATCTTGAGTTCGACTGGCTAACGTTCTAACCTCATCAGTAACAACAGCAAAACCACGCCCCTGCTCTCCAGCTCGTGCAGCTTCGATAGCCGCATTAAGTGCCAACAAATTGGTTTGATCGGCTATTTCTTTTATGACATTAACAAACTGACCAATGTCATGACTATATTTTGCGAATTCATCAATAAGGCCTGCAGACGTATTAACCTCCTCTGAAATATTATTAATGGCTTGTGCCGTGTCACTAATAATATGACCACCTTGATTAACGTGCTCGCTGGTTTGTTCCGTTAATTGCAGTGTCGCTGCGGTATTGTCACAAATCATCTGTACCGAGCCACTAACTTCATTGATAGACTGCACGACCGAGTGTGTGTTTAGCTGTTGCTGGGCAATACTGTGCTTCATATGATCGGTGAGTTGATGAATGTTGTTTGCCGAAACGCGTAATTTGCTAATATCATCACTAAAAATAGTGAGTAACTGGCGTATTTTCTTTGCATTTGACTGAAATTTTTAGCAATGTCACCAAGTTAATCAGACGCGTTAACTCTTAACGCCTGAGAAAAGTTACCGCTACCTAAATACTCAGCCGCTTGGTTGATGGCATTAACATTCTTAACTAAAGAATAATAAATCCCCATGAGTAAGCAGCCAATCACCACAATAACAACCATTAATACTATCGCTAAAGTCCAAAGAGTTTGCTCACTCTTCTGCGTTAGGGTATCAATTCTTGTTAATAACAAACTGTCACTGGTTTTTAGCAAACTTTCAGTCAATTGATAAACCGTATCGGCTAATTGTGTCACTTGCTGCTGAGTTAACGATATTCTATCTGGGTCGATCATCTGTTGATGTAATTTTTGCTGGTAGCCATCAAGTTGTAAATTAAAGTCGGCGTGTTTAGGCAAGTATAAAGACAATTCATCATTAGAACACGATCTAGCTGTACGGTTGTTTTATCAAGTTGTACTTGTAGTTCATCAAGGCGTTTATCAAGCGCGACAACAAGAGTGTAGTTTTCTGCATTAAAACCATTGGTAATAATTTGAGCACTGATTGATTCAGTCCGTTTTAAATATTCTAATAAGGTGGGGATCCGTTGGCTGCTTGCCTCAGCTAAGTAAAAGGCTATCGCGTCATTTTCTCTGGATAAGCCACTTAAAGCGGCAAGGCGTTCTCGTATCGATAAGCTTTGCTCATAAATTGCTTAGTAACCTTCAGTTTGAAGGGAGGTTTGTTTTTCGAGTAAACCTTGCCAAGCCTGCAACAATGTAGAAGTTGAAATATTATTAGGTAAGTTCAATTGTGAAATTTTATTGGTAACTGTACTCGATTT
The DNA here is from genome assembly GCF_014077465.1 of Colwellia sp. BRX10-4. Lineage (NCBI taxonomy): Bacteria > Pseudomonadati > Pseudomonadota > Gammaproteobacteria > Alteromonadales > Colwelliaceae > Colwellia > Colwellia sp. BRX10-4. Next base: position 14,965 of record NZ_JACGVZ010000035.1, on the reverse strand, counting down.
AACTTGTTAAAAGCGACTATCGGCTATAGCTTGCTTTAGTGCTACTACTTGCTGTATTTGTGTTAGCCCAATTAATTGCTCTTCGTGTTGGGTTATCAAAGCACTTTGCTCTTGAACTATCCACCATGATCCAAGAAAAACAGGGAGAACAAACATACCCGCTAAGGGAATAAATTTCGCTTTAAAACGTAAAGCATTAGAAAGTGAGATTGCAGGTTTAAGAAATGCAGACATAATTACTCTTATTTTTATAGGTCAACTGTTATGCGAATATAACTACATAGCAGTTGACCATAAACAGAGTTGCTTTCTTTCAATTATTATTCATATCTTTAACAAGTCGGCGAGCACTCACTGTTAGATTATAGCAGCAAGTTCTGCAGCTTGGCGTATCGCTCTTTTCGCATCTAATTCAGCAGCAACTTTAGCACCACCAATTAAGTGTAGTCCTTGCTCCGCACCCTTGATGCTTTCTAATTTATTATATAAACCACGTTGTGATTCTTGCCCTGCACAAATAATAACATGGTCAACATCTAGTACTTGCTCTATGCCATCAATTTCAATGGTTAAACCTGCATCATCTATTTTCTTGTAACTGACACCAGCTAACATTTTTACACCATTATTTTTTAAGGTCGCTCTGTGGATCCAACCCGTTGTTTTCCCTAACCCTGCACCGACCTTAGTCGACTTCCTTTGCAATAAGTGAATATTACGTGATGTTTTTTCAATAGGCTCTACTGCCGATTTGTCCAGCAAAGCACCATTACTCTGATAACTTTGATCTACGCCCCAGCTCTTTAACCATTTGTCTTTGTTGTTCACGAGAGGACTTTTTTCGTGTTCTTCTGCTAAGTAAACCGCAACATCAAACCCAATACCACCAGCACCAATAACGGCAACATTTTTTCCTATGGGTTGTTTATCACGTAGTACATCTAAATAATTTTTTACTTTTTCATGCTCAATACCTTCTATATCGAGTTTTCTAGGTAAAATTCCCGTTGCAACCACTATTTCATCAAAGCCAGCATTTGCTAGCGTTTCAGCAGTAGCCTCAGTAGATAAATGTAGCTTAATATCGAGTAAATTAATTTGCTTATTAAAATACCTAATCGTTTCATAAAATTCTTCTTTACCTGGTACTTGCTTAGCAAAATTAAATTGACCGCCAATTTCACTAGCACGGTCAAAAATTTCAATTTTATGGCCTCGTTGTGCTGCATAGACACTAAAAGCTAAACCAGCTGGGCCAGCACCAACAACAGCAATACGTTTATTTTTTGCTGCTTTAGCAAAGGTGAGTTCTGTTTCATAACATGCCGTTGGATTCACTAAACAAGAAGCACGTTTTTGCTGAAAAACATGGTCTAAACAAGCTTGATTACAACCAATACAAGTGTTGATTTCATCACTTTTATTTTCCATCGCTTTTTGGACAAATTCCGCATCAGCTAAAAATGGTCGCGCCATTGAAACCATATCTGCCTGTCCTGATGATAAAACTTCTTCAGCGACCTCTGGGGTATTTATGCGGTTAGTTGTCACCAATGGGATAGAAACTTCTTGCTTCATTTTCTCAGTGATCCAAGTAAATGCAGCACGTGGTACCGAAGTAGAAATAGTAGGAATGCGCGCTTCGTGCCAACCAATACCGGTATTGATTAATGTCGCCCCTGCGGCTTCAACCGCCTTTGCCATGGTAACTACATCGGCCCAGCTATTACCTCCATCAACAAGATCTAGCATCGACAATCTAAAAATAAGGATGAATTTTTCACCCACTTTCTCTCTAACGGCTTTAATGATGTCAATGGCTAAGCGCATACGGTTCTCAACGCAGCCTCCCCATTCATCAGTTCTTTTATTAACGCGCACACATGAGAATTGGTTAATTAGATAACCTTCAGAACCCATAATTTCAACACCATCATAGCCTGCACGTTGTGCTAATAATGCTGAATGGGCAAAGTCTTTAATGGTGCCTTTAATTTGACGAACTGACATCGCAGCGGGTGTAAATGGGTTTATAGGTGACTTAACTTTACTTGGCGCAAAGCTAAATGGATGATAAGAATAACGACCAGCGTGCAACAACTGCAAACAAATTTTTGTTGGGTACTGATGAACTGCTTCAGTAATTTTTTTATGCTTAGCGACGTGCCAAAACTTACTGAGTTCACAGCCCATAGGTGTTAGGCGCCCGCGTGCGTTGGGGCTAATACCACCGGTAACAATTAAGCCGACACCACCTTTAGCTCGTGCTTGATAAAAAGCGGCCAATTTATCAAAGCCACCCTTTTCTTCTTCAAGTCCAGTGTGCATTGAGCCCATGAGTGTACGATTTGCTAAGGTGGTAAAACCCAAATCTAATGGGGCTAATAAGTTAGGAAAGGCGCTATTGGCTGTGCTAATTGTCATAGTAGTTCACTTTTTCGGGATTATTTTTATGGTCAAACCAGTTATTATCATTATAAAGTAGACGTTTATAACGATAAATTCAAGTACTATTTTGACAGCTGTCAGATCAAAAATATATTTACTAAAAATTTCAAGCAAGTATGCTGAGTATGATGAAAAAACAGATTATAATTAACGATATCCTTGCCCATTTATCAGCAGAATTGTCCGCGATAAAAACAGCAGCAAATAATGCTCACTTAGCCGCCACTGATGATCAGTCAGTCGCAGAAACTCAATACGATACGCTTGCCATTGAGGCTAGCTATTTAGCGGAAGGTCAATCTAGACGTGTCCATGATATTCAACAAGCTAAACAAGCCATTAAACGGTTTGTTATTTACAACTTTGACGAAAAAACACCTGTTTCAATAGGTGCCTTAGTACAGATAACACCAGAAAAAGGTGAAGATAAATGGTTTTTTATTGCGCCGGCCGCAGGAGGATTTCAAGGCGTGTTAAATACAAAGCCCTATACCGTTATTACACCAAACTCACCGATGGCAAAAGCATTAATAGGTAAGTCTATTGATGATGATGTTGCGCTAACAATAGGCACTAATAAACAATTTTACCTGGTCAGTGGCATTTATTAATAGTGATATTTAAAAGTTTTGTCTCTGCTGAGCTTGCCTATAAGGGATAAGCAAATTCAGCATATGGTTTGTCACTATGGGTTCAAGGCAGCTTTGATATCAGCCAAGTTCACCACTTTATCATCAACCTTGAGGTAAACAACCGATTCTTCTTGCACCAATATCGCTTCGATAACCCCAGGTAACTCAATTAATTTTTCGGCGACTTCATTGGCTTTTTCTTGGCAATCAATGCTAGTCGTGAAAGTATAACTTTTTGATTTTTGCAGTGGTTTCATGCTTATAGCACCAAAAAACCATAATAAAGTGATCAATGACATTACTAAAAATATCGCTTGTTCCCCAAATTGGCTGGCAATAATGCCGCCAATAATACCACCGGTAAAAGCACCTAAAAATTGACTACTCGAATAAATACCCATCACACTGCCTTTTACACCAGCCGGAGCAATGCGAGACAAAATAGATGGCATAGTTGCTTCTAGATAATTAAAGGCAGTAAAAAACATCACCACCAATAGCACTAACGTCCAAAAACCAAGCGGTAAATACCACAACAGTAATAACGAGCCTGCCAGTAATAAGATAGCCGCCGATAACATCTGTTTTTCTTTTTGCTTTTTAATCGCAACAATCATAAAAGGTACCATCAAAAAGAAAGAACCTAACAAAGCGGGTAAATATAATTGCCAATGTTGCTCTAGCGCTAAACCACTAGCAACAAACTGTTTAGGTAAAGTAATAAAACAAGCCGTTAACGCCATATGAAGAATAAATACTCCCCAATTTAAACGTGATAGTTCGGGATTACGAATAAGCTTACTGAGTTGCTCCGGTAAAGCGACACTATCGCCCTTTGGCGCTTTATTTACTGAGTTTGGTACCATGAACTGAATCATGACCATAGCTAAAATGGTTAATATTGCCGTAAACCAAAACAAACCACTCAGCCCAAACGCTTGCGCAACTATAGGCCCAAAAACCATAGCAAGCGTGAACGATAAGCCAATAAACATACCAATAGTTGCCATAACTTTGGGTCGTTGCTCTTCTCGACTCAAATCTGCGGCCAGTGCTAATACCGCACTTGCAATAGCGCCGGTACCTTGTAATGCTCGGCCAAAAACAACGCCATAAATAGTGTCAGACATTGCGGCGACAACACTGCCTAAAAAGAAAATAACTAAACCAATTAAAATGATCGGTTTTCTGCCGTATTTATCAGACAGTATCCCCATAGGTATTTGCAGCATAGCTTGGGTTAGGCCATATGCTCCAATAGCTAAGCCTATCCAAATAGGACTAAAGCCGATCAGTTGCTCGCCATAAATAGCAAACACTGGCAAAATCATAAAAAGCCCAAGCATACGCAAGCCAAAAACGGCGGCTAAAGAAAATGCGGCTTTCTTCTCAATACTGTTTAAACCTTTCGTACTCATGAGGCTCTCTATTTAACGTGTCATAAAAAAGCGAAAATTCGCGCTATAGTAGCACGACAAAGTCCTGAACAAAAACAGAGATTATTACTGATTATTTCCGAGTAATTATGCAATAATACTTGGTTCAAACTTTATGTGAAATAGCGATAGCAGATCTATTGAGTTTGTGCACATTCGGAGAAACTTATTAGAGTGGATATTTATGAAAAACATTGAAGTACGTGGCGCTAGAACGCATAACCTTAAAAACATCAGCTTAGATATTCCTAGAGAAAAATTAGTCGTTATTACTGGGCTTTCGGGTTCAGGTAAATCTTCACTCGCTTTTGATACTTTATATGCAGAAGGTCAGCGACGCTATGTCGAGTCACTTTCGGCTTATGCTCGTCAATTTTTATCGATGATGGAAAAACCTGATGTCGATCACATAGAAGGCTTATCGCCGGCAATTTCTATTGAACAAAAATCAACGTCGCATAATCCACGCTCTACTGTGGGTACTATTACCGAAATTTACGATTACTTACGACTACTTTATGCCCGTGTTGGCGAACCACGTTGCCCGACCCATCATCAACCTTTAGCGGCACAAACAAATTCACAAATGGTCGATAAGGTTTTAGCGCTTGAAGAAGGTACTAAAGTCATGGTGCTTGCACCTGTATTACAAGGCCGAAAGGGTGAGCATGTTAAATTACTCGAGAACCTCGCATCTCAGGGTTATATTCGAGCTAGAATAGATGGCGAGGTTTGTGACTTATCTGATCCTCCAACATTAGAACTTCACAAAAAACATACGATTGAAGTGGTTGTTGACCGCTTAAAAGTAAGAGACGATATTCAACTTCGCTTATCTGAATCTTTTGAAACCGCATTAAGTTTAACCGCGGGTACCGCTAAAGTTGCCTTTATGGATGAACCTGATCGGGAAGAATTAGTCTTTTCAGCTAATTTTGCTTGTTCAAAGTGTGGTTATAGCATGCAAGAACTTGAGCCGCGATTATTCTCATTCAATAATCCAGCAGGTGCCTGTAAAACCTGTGATGGCTTAGGTAATCAACAGTTTTTTGACTCTGCTCGTGTTATTACTAATCCTGAATTGAGCTTAGCGGGTGGTGCAATACGTGGCTGGGACAAACGTAATTTTTACTATTTTCAAATGCTACAAGCACTGTCTGATCATTATAAATTTGCCCTTGATAAACCTTTTGAAAAATTATCCAAGAGTGATCAAGATTTAATCCTTCGTGGTAGTGGTAAACAAGAGATTGAATTCAAATATATGAATGACCGTGGTGATGTCGTTATTCGTAAGCACCCGTTTGAAGGCATAATTAATAATATGGAACGACGATTCCGTGAAACAGAATCTAATGCCGTTCGTGACGAATTATCAAAATACTTAAATAGCCAACATTGTCCTGATTGTAATGGCAGTCGTTTACGCCTTGAAGCGCGTAATGTTTTTATTGCTGATACACCATTAACGGATATTGCCGAGCTTGCTATTTCTGACGCCCTAGCCTTTTTCGAAAACTTAAATTTATCCGGTCAGAAAGCACAAATTGCAGAAAAAATTCTTAAGGAAGTGTGTGAACGTTTAGGTTTCTTAGTTAATGTTGGCTTAAATTACCTGAATTTATCACGCGCTGCTGGGACCTTATCAGGTGGTGAAGCACAACGTATTCGTTTAGCAAGCCAAATAGGTGCTGGTTTAGTTGGCGTAATGTATGTACTAGACGAGCCATCAATTGGGTTACATCAACGCGATAACGAACGTTTATTAAAAACCTTGATCCATTTACGTGATTTAGGCAATACCGTGATCGTGGTTGAACATGATGAAGACGCCATCAGAGCCGCCGATTATGTTATTGATATTGGCCCTGGAGCCGGTGTTCATGGTGGTGAAATCATTGCTCAAGGTGATGTAAATGATATTTTAGCCTGTGAAAATTCACTAACGGGTAAATACCTTTCAGGGCGAGAAGGTATTGAGATACCTAAGGTTCGTGTGCCTTTTGATAAAAACAATGTCGTTGAACTAAAAGGCGCAACCGGTAATAACTTAAAGAATGTTGATTTAATTATACCCAATGGTCTAATGACCTGTGTAACCGGTGTTTCAGGTTCAGGCAAGTCGACCTTAATTAACGATACCCTATTTAAACTTGCTCACATTGCCTTAAATGGTGCGACGACACAAGAACCGGCACCATATAAAGAAATTATCGGTTTAGATTTACTTGATAAAGTTATCGACATTGACCAAAGTCCCATAGGAAGAACACCACGCTCAAACCCTGCAACCTATACGGGTATATTTACTGCTATTCGTGAAATTTTTGCTGCGACTCAAGAATCACGTTCAAGAGGGTATAAACCCGGACGCTTTAGCTTTAATGTAAAAGGCGGGCGTTGTGAAGCTTGCCAAGGCGATGGATTAATTAAAGTTGAAATGCATTTCTTACCTGACGTTTATGTTCCTTGTGATGCGTGTAATTCAAAACGTTATAATCGCGAAACATTAGAAGTAAAATATAAAGGTAAGAGCATCCATGAAGTGCTTGATATGACAATTGAAGACGCGTTAACTTTTTTTGCCCCCATCCCAGCTATTAATCGTAAATTACAAACGTTAATGGATGTTGGTTTAAGTTATATAAAATTAGGTCAGTCGGCCACTACCCTTTCAGGTGGTGAAGCACAACGGGTTAAATTATCAAAAGAGCTATCCAAACGTGATACCGGTAAGACCCTCTATATTCTTGATGAACCAACCACAGGTTTGCATTTTCACGACATCAAACAACTGATGCATGTTATCCATCGATTGCGTGACCATGGCAATACTGTTGTTGTGATAGAGCATAACTTAGACGTGATAAAAACAGCTGATTGGATTATTGATTTAGGTCCTGAAGGTGGTTCTGGTGGTGGAGAAATATTGGTTTCTGGTACACCGGAACAGGTCGCTAAACACAAGACATCACATACCGCCAGGTTCTTAAAACCTTTACTCGAGAAGCAAGCAGCTAAAAAGCGTAAATAAGTTTTAACAAACCCAAAAGGCGTTTACCTCCGTTTAACTTGAAGTTTCAGAATGCAATTGAAATTCAGGTTGAACGGCTACCTATCAAATTGACTTGGTATATCGCGCCTTTTGTCGTTAAGATGGCTTTACTTAATAGACAATATTACTGATACCCTAAATGACGGATACCCAACCTCAGCCATCATGGCAAAACCCATTCATTTACCTACTCGCTTTTTGTAGCGGTTTTTGCATAATGGGCATTGAACTATTAGGTGGCAGAATACTTGCTCCTTTTTTTGGCAGTAGTGTGCATATTTGGGGCAGTATAATTACTGTGTTTATGCTGAGTTTATCGTTTGGCTATTTGGCTGGTGGTAAGCTGTCAACAAAAAATGCTTCATTGAAAAAATATGGTTTTATCTTTGTATTAGCAGGTATTACCGTTTTGCCCGTTGCTTTATGGTCAACAACAATAATGGAACTCATCTTTTTAAATGTTGAAGATTCTCGCTATGGCTCTTTACTCGCCTGTACAGCGCTCTTCTTTATACCTACCATTATTTTAGGAATGATCTCCCCTTACTCGGTCCGCTTATTAGTAACTGACCGAGATAAGAGCGGTCAAATCGCTGGAAAGCTATATTTTGTTTCCACACTAGGCAGCGCATTAGGTACTATTCTTACTTCATTTTATTTGGTGCTCTTTTTTGAAGTCAACAGTATTATTATGGTGTTTAGCTCGATATTAGCCTTATTGGGACTTATTGCTATTGTTTTAAATAAATCGATGAAATCAGTTAGCTTTAATACCGTAGGTGTTGCAAATGAGTAAGCTTAATTATTCAATATTAACTATTTTTATCCTGAGTTGTCTATTTGTTAATAGCACAAGCGCAGAAGTTGTTCACCAAGAGCGTTCATTATATCGAAATATATTGGTTGATGATCAAGGTGATTTACGTTGTTTGAAATTCAATGTGAAAACAACTAAAACGAATCAAAGCTGCTTTTATAAAACTGCCCCTCAACGTTTAGTCTTTAATTATACAAAATTACTCTTTTCCGGTTTGCTATTAATTGAGCAGCCTAAAAGTATTCTTATTGTGGGTTTAGGTGGCGGAACTATGTCAAACATCCTTCAAGAACTCTACCCAACCAGTAAAATTATCAATGTTGAAATAGACCCTGCGGTTGTAAAAGTTGCTCGGCAATATTTTGGCTTCCTCGAAAACCAAGCTGTTTCATCGGTAATACAAGATGGTAGAATTTTTATTAAACGCGCGCTGATCAGAAAACAACAATACGATTGGATAATTCTTGATGCGTTTAACGGTGATTACATTCCTGAGCACTTATTAACGCAAGAGTTTTTACAAGAGGCTAAAGATTTACTTAGCCCAGAAGGTGTATTAAGTGCTAATACTTTTTCAGTCAGTGATTTATATGCACATGAATCGGCTACCTATAAGGCAGTATTTGGCGATTTTTACAATGTACGAAACTATAAAAATAGTAATCGCATTATCTTAGCCGCCAAAGGACAACTGCCAAGTATTGAATTAATTAATCAGCGAGCAAAAAAATTACATACACGTTTAACACCTTTCAATATTGATTTATTAAAGATCAGCCAACAAATGACAGCAATCAGTATCGAGCAAGACTGGCCAGAAAAGACCAAGTTATTAACAGACCAATTTTCGCCGGCTAACTTATTGAATTAAGAAAGGGGCACTTAACTTTGTGCTCTTAACTTTAACGGATGGCTCTGCAATTACTTTAAATAGCTAATACTTTGATCAGTAACACAACGAGTAAAGCTTTTTTGCCTTTCTTCTCGGCTTAACGTTGAAATACTTGCCGTTACCACCGCCATTTGGTCTAACTTCTGCTGCGCTGGTAAACTTGATAATTGCTCAGAAAAACAGCCATGCAAACCATAATTCAAGGCAATATCAGACTTTGTTGTTGCTCCCGCTAAACAAACCGTTAATTTTTCAGCCAGTAAATTTCGGTCCATGTCTTCAACAAGCTCCTTTACTTGATAATTAGCATTACCGCTATTTTTAGCTTGGTCACAAGCAAAAAACATATCTGCAACCGCAACTACCGGTATCAAGCGCTCATGTTGAGCACTAAAACGTAATTTCAGCCATTTGTCGTGCTCAAGTTGCTCGGGTGTTTTATCTGCTGAAGCGTTCGCTATGCTCGATGATAAAATAAAAGTAATGAACAAGGAGCTGATCTGTAAAAGTATTTTCATAAGTATGTCTAAAAGATAAAGTATTGCGTGCAATTTACCTTACTCATCATTAAAAATACAATTATCGTTTTATAACTATCACACTTCACCTCATTAAATATCCGTGTTCTAATAAGAAAAACTCTGCAAAGTAAAATACTATGAACTCTAGAAAATTAATTCCATTATTATTCACTGTCCTGACCAGTTTTTGTTTTACAACGGTAAGTTTTGCTCAGCCAATAGCGCAGGAAAACGTATTACAAAATTTTGATAAATTAATTGCTGATCACAAAGGACAAGTGATCTATTTAGATTTTTGGGCATCTTGGTGTGGTCCTTGTCGACAATCATTCCCGTGGATGAACGAAATACAAGCGCAATATAAACAGCAAGGCTTAACTATTATCAGTGTTAACGTTGATAACAATAAAGCATTAGCAGATGAATTTTTGGCAGAAGTTCCAGCTAATTTCACCGTTTTTTATGACCCTAAAGGCAAAGTTGCCCGTAAGTTTAAACTAAAAGGCATGCCTAGCAGCTACATCATTGACCGTTCAGGAAAAGTGGTTAGTGCTCATGTTGGGTTTTCTGAAAGTAAAAAAGAAAAGTATCAACAAGAGTTAACAGCTTTACTTCAGCCCAAAGAGTAAAGAATACTTAACCAACAATAGCTAAAAAGGCTCAGCTATTTATAAATAGACCAGACCTTAATTAGCGTTAATAAGTCTGGGGTTAGACACTCACTAAGGGTAATATTAACGTTTTTTATGAGTAAACTTTAGCCAAATATAAATACCACTCACTGAAAGTAAGATAAGCATCAAAGCAACAATATCCATAAACCAAACACCTAAGTTACCGAATAATCGCCCAGAGTGAGCATCAAGAATCACTCTTTCCCAGTTTAGAAACTGCGATTGGAATTTTTTGTTCGCCACAACCAACTCATTTTCTGTCGCAGAAGCACTTTCCACCCATGAAGGATCAATCAGTGTAGTGATCTTTTGCCATTCAAAGAAATCACTATCTCCTTGAAAATAACCCTCTGGTGTATTTAAAACAAGCTGATCACCAATAATGCTAAATGCTGAAATAGGCGTAGGTAAATCACTAGAACTGTCGATTTTATCAATAATCTGCCCTTCGTCAGTAAAAATAACAACTTGGTTTGTAGTAACCAACAATAGATATGATTGAAAGCGACTAATACCAATAACAGGCGTATCACTTTGAAAAACCACTTGATCGTTTAACCAGATAAGCTGGTCAGTGATTAACCATTCTTTTTGTTGATAAAAACGAATATCACTCGGGGGTTTAATTCCATAATGATTAAGTAGCATCGAGCTAGTGATTGATTTATCTGACAAAGAAAAAAATGAGGTATGGTTTAAAGCAATACCAGAAATAGAAAGAAAAATCAGGAAGAATGCGGCGAATATACCCAGTTGACGATGCCATTTTCGCAGATGACGAACAACACGATTACGAATTAAATATGCTGATTTTTTATTTATCATTGGGATACGTTAGACCTATCTAAATAAACTTATTACCGGTAAAAATTAAACGTTTACCTTTTTATTTAACCACAATGCCAAACGTGCAACTTTAGTTAGCGCGCGTACCGACATGGTTGCCCCTGTTATACCATCAATATGCTGATTAAGCATATTTTCTTTAGTAAGTGAGGCTGACTTAAACTGATTTGTGAAAAAGTCATGTCGAACTTCATCACCACGGGACTCTCTATAAACAAGGACTTTAAGGTCAACTACCTGCTCGTCTTTAATATGAACACCAATTGTAATAGGTTGTTCTTTACCTATTTCTTCAAGCACCCAAACCGTTGCATTTTCTTGCTTCCAGTACCTTACGCGTAAACGGTTATATTCATGGCTCATAATATCACTAATTGCCACTTTGTCATCATTTGACAACCATAGCGCTTTAGATTTTGGTGATTCACCATTAAAAGAACTGCTAATAAACTGCTTAGCTGTTTGATAAATACCATTCGCAAATGCCGGAGTTTGCAAACTAAGTATAACTAAGAAAGTGAATATAATTTTAACCACATGTCACCCTTGATGATAAATAAATTTGTTTAAACGCAAAAGTGAATGAGCCAACTATGCTCATTCACTTCCATGTGAATTATAACCTAACGCAAGTTTGCGATAAGTAAATAAAATTAAAACTGGTAGCCAAAACCTAAGTTAAAGCCTTGCGAGTCATTTGAACCACTTAATTCTTCAAAATCAGCTTTTAGTACAACATTTTCATGTAAATAATAATTGATACCTACGCTGGTTGATTCAACAGCATCAGAAGAACTAGCACCTGCTTCATTATTATATTCAGCATAACGAGCAAAAGCGCCCATCTTTTCATTAAACATATATGAAGGTTCTACATACCAACCTGTTTGCTCATCTCGACCTAATGCTTTGGCTTCTTTACCGCAAATATTCCAAGCGGCATATAGTGCGCGAACGGTGAAGTTATTAACTTGATAAATAGCATGAGCTTCAATTAATATCGCAGCAGCATCGTCAACACCAGCGGCACTTTGAGTCAAATCTGTTTGATACTGAACAGTTGCCGCTAACTCTAATCCTAGAATAGCGGTATATTTAATACGACCAGTGTAGGCTAAGTTTTCAGCTGAAGCGTTAGAAACTTTTTGACGTCCGCCTCTGATTTTATAATCATTCCCTACATTTAAACCACTTGTTATAGCAGCATCAACGGCTAAGCCTGGAGCTAATTTAAAATTCCCTGCAACACCCGCTTCCCACCAAGTGGCTGGGATAATATTCTTTTCAACGCCGTTGCGCTCAACACCGTAAAAAGTTGGTGGCTCATGCGTTTCATTAATAATACCTACAGGCACTAAAAATAAGCCTGTTTTGGTTGTTATTGTATCGCTGTAGTCATACTCTACATAAGCTTGCTCTAGCTCAACTTCACCATCTTGCCCTTCGCCAGCAATGCTATGCTCTAATTCAAACTCAGAGAAAAAACGTAATTTGTTTTTAAATTCATGGCCAAAAAATAAAACAAAGCGATGAAAATCAACTTTTGCATCTTTATCTTCGTAGTTGTTGTAATGTAATTCGCCATAGCCACCAATGGTCGTTTTAGCAAATGAGCTTGCCGTCGAGCTTGATTCAACTTGGTCAGCAGTAGCCTCAAGACGTTGCTCTGTTTCGTCTAAACGTTCTTCTAAGTTTTTTAATACTTTTTGTTGCTGTGCAATAACTTTACGTAATTCTTCAGTATCGTTATTTGCAAGAACAGCCGAACTAGTAAATAATCCAACAAGTGCCGAAGCAATTAAGGTTTTCTTCATCATGAATTTCATGTCCGTCAAATTTTGTAGAGAGAGTTTTTTATAATCAAAGCGTAATACAAACGATTATCATTAAGTCTTTCGTTTGTGTTTGATAACGATCAATGTTTATACTAAATACTGGGTATCCTATAAATGGTAGCATTGATATATGTTATGTTTGTAATCAAGTTAATCTCTTCGCCGTCCAGTTTACTTGAATAATCAATATAAGCTTAAAAGAAAGTAAGTACTGAATCATGTCCCTATAGACTACCAGCCATCCCTAGTATAAAAGCTACACTTGAAGATATAACAGCAAGCATTTTAGATAAAAGACTCGCTAATGCTGTTTTTTATTGTCGCATGAGCTTTATTTACTTTAGTAACATTAACCAAGCCTTAGCGTAGTCGGGTAAATGTTTATTACCTTGGTGATAATCACTCCAACCTTTGTAGCTGTCTACTAACATATCTAATTGGAATAAATTATCATCGAACGCTCCACCTTGATCAGCTAGAACACCGATACGTGATATATTTTCATTATTACGGTCATAGCTAACCATAAAGAGTTTACCCAACCCTAGCTGCTTTACATTGCCAGCAAACGTTACTTGAGATTTTAACGCTATCTTATCCTCTTGTTTTTGGCCATAGCCCATAATGCTAGGGACCTCAATAAAGTACCAATATCTTGCTTGCTCTCGTTTTCCTAGTGCATAATCATAAGCTATGCCGTTATTACGGTGAACATTAAAGTAACGAACTTTTCCACCGACGTTTACCACGCCAGTACCTTGTAACAAAACATCATGTAATGCTTCTTCAGATAACCAAATTAGAGGTTTAACCGCTGTATTATCTGATAAGGCTCCTGCCATAATATTTTGTCGAGTATACCTATACCTTATCAATTGCTCGTTTTGGTTTTCAGCTTGCTCTAATGAAAGACCTTCCTCATCAGTCGGTAAGGCATACAAAGCTTGATTATATTTAGTGGTTTTAACGGTACTGGCATCTAATAGTTTTGTATAATATTTAGTAAGAAAAATTTTATCTTTTGGAATACTATTTAGTAATCGACTTTTAACTTCATTGGTACTTTTATCTGCAATGAGTTGTGCTGTCTGTGTATCAGGGAGCCAACGAAAAAAATTAAAATTCTCTTTTACAAATGCTATATCGTGTAGGCGACTCTGTCGTTTTGCTTGAACGTCATCACGATAAGTTGTACAGATAAACGCCAATGTTTGTTCAATATCTTGCATACTAATTTTATTGTTAAATACTGTCCCTGGGTGTACTGCAAACTTATCACTAGGAACCTTTCCTATATAATCCATTGTATTTTCAGTGACTTGACATAAGTCACTTGCTTTAAAATCTACAAGTTTATTAATACTTGGTGATTTTTCAAGGACGAATTCATAAGAATTCACTTGAAATGTAAACAACAATACAGAGGAAAATAAATATATTAAGTAGCGCATTAATCAGACCTATTAAAACTTTTTCAATATTGTAACTATTAAGCTAATAAAAGATATAGGTTTATCATAGAACAAACAGCAAAATATCCTACTCTGACATGGCATGTCGAATACAAGTCACACTACCCTTGTTATCAGTCCATGCTAGTTATGGATTTTGTCTTTTTTAAACACCAGAAAGCAAAAAACCCGTACCATCAGCTACGGGTTTCTCTAATTGGAAGCGTAGAATGTCCTATTCTCACACGGGCATGTCGAACATAAGTCACACTACCGTTGGCGTCACTACTTAATTAGTTATAAATGGTGTATTTTCAGACGTCAGAAAGCAAAAAAACCGTTACGTTAGTGACGGGTT
>NZ_JACGVZ010000140.1:0-284 GCF_014077465.1 Colwellia sp. BRX10-4 | reverse complement strand
GCTATAGCTCAGCTGGGAGAGCGCCTGCCTTGCACGCAGGAGGTCTGCAGTTCGATCCTGCATAGCTCCACCATCTTATATGAATAATATAAGAGACCATTATGATTCTTCGTATAAAGAAAGAGGCCAAACTTAATCTATCGAGTTCGATAAATTAAGTTTGGTTTTTTAAACCAAGTCTTTGGCGAATGCGCCCAAATGACAAGTTCTTTAACAATCTGGAAAGCTGATATAAATAAAGTATTTATGTCGTAATGAACGGTGTCGCGCTGTGATTTACATAT
>NZ_JACGVZ010000018.1:0-88463 GCF_014077465.1 Colwellia sp. BRX10-4 | reverse complement strand
GCATTTAGCATTTAGCATTTAGCTAATAATAATTCTGTAATGCTCATAAAGCTTAACTTCAGTTTAACTTAAGCTTTCCTTAAGTTTTATATTTTAAGGTAAGTATCGTGTTTTATTAGAGATATTAATAACGATGTTTACCTCTACAACCGCTTTAGTTCGTCCATTTTTATTGTTTGCATTATTATTAATTTTTACACTTTTTGTCGCTAGGCTTGGCTTTGCGGTTTGGCAAATTGAGCGTTTTACCGATTTTGGCAGTATGGTTACCCTGATACTTAATGGGCTAAAAATCGACTTAAGCACGCTAGGTTATCTATTAATTTTACCTGGAATAGTTCATCCCTTGCTAATGCGGTCTAAGTTGCAAAGCAGATGGCTTAGCGCGTTAAGAGCAATGTTTTTCTTTATTTTTATGGCCGTGCTCTTTTTTGAGCTTGCCACGCCTGCATTTATTAATGAATATGGATTTAGACCTAACAGGTTATTCATCGAATATTTAGCTTATCCTGATGAAGTCATGAAAATGTTATTCAATGGACACTTATTGACCATAGTCGTGGTATGTACCTTAATAATAGTGCCTAGTCCTTTCATTTGGCGCACGGTCGGTAAACTCACTCGTACCAACAAACCCATCATTGCTGTAACGCTGCCATCATCATCCGTATCATTTATTATGCTCTTTATTATCCTTTTTCTCTGCGCCAGAGGTACTGTAGGTCATCGTCCTATTAACCCGTCATTCGTTTATTTTTCTACCGACCCACTGATTAATTCATTAACCTTAAATTCAATCTATAGTGTTGCTCATGCTTATAAACAATTTGGTAATGAAAAATATGCGTCAAAACTTTATGGCACTATGGCTACAGAACAAGTAATTAAACTTGTTCGCCAGGAGACTGGCTGAAATACACAAGTTTTTAATAATAATGCGCAACCTTCTTTTAGTGCTAGAGCACCGGTTTACCAAGGAAAACCTAAAAATTTAGTGATAATTTTAGAAGAGAGTTTAGGCGCACAATTTGTTTCTTCATTAGGAGGGTTACCACTTACGCCTGAAATTGATAAATTAAATACTGAAGGCTGAACGTTCAAAAATTTATATGCTACCGGTACACGGTCTGTAAGAGGCATTGAAGCGGTTATTACTGGGTTCACACCAACGCCAGCTCGAGCAGTAGTCAAGCTTGATAAATCTCAGCATGGCTTCTTCACCATCGCAAGTTTACTAGAAAGAAATAATTACACTACACAATTTATTTATGGCGGTGAAAGCCATTTTGATAATATGAAAGGTTTCTTTTTAGGTAATGGCTTTAGCGATATAGTTGATTTTAAAGATATAAAAAACCCTCAGTTTGTCGGTTCGTGGGGAGCCAGTGATGAAGACTTGTTTAATCAAGCAGATATCGAATTAAGTAAATTACACAAAGGTGATAAGCCTTTTTTAAGTTTTATTTTTTCATCCAGTAATCATGATCCTTTTGAAATACCCTCAGGTAAAATAACCCCACTGGCATATTCACCAGCGCAATTAGCTCAGTACGACTCAAAAGAACTATTGCGCCATCAAGCGATCCAATATGCAGACTATGCTTTGGGTAAGTTTATCGACCAAGCAAAAAAACAACCTTATTGGCAAGACACTATATTTATTATTGTTGCTGACCATGATGCTAGAGCGTTAGGAAACGACCTTGTTCCTATTAAAAACTTTCATATTCCAGCTGTTATTCTTAATTCAGGCAATAAACATTTATCTGATGAAAGAATAGTAAGTCAAATCGACCTTGCTCCGACCTTGCTGTCATTAATGCGGGTAACTAACGATTCCCCTATGATTGGCCGTGATTTAAACAATACCCTGGCCCGAGGAAGGGCAATGATGCAATATGCCGATAACTTTGCCTATATGACCGATGATGATGTCACAATACTGCAACCACAAAAGCCACCTGTAAATTTTGGCTATTCTTTAAAGGAAAAGAAACTAGTACCTAAAGCAATTAACTCGAAACTTGCTGAAATCGCTTCAGCCCATGCTTTATGGGGAAGTTTAGCCTATGAGAATCAGTGGTATACCAGTAAAAACTGAATGAAAAGCTGAATAATCGAGACTTAAGTTATTATTTTTAATAATTTATTAATGTTATCACTGACAAATTTTCGTTAGCATTCCATTCGTGAGCTTTATTAAGTCGGCGGGGCTCAATTCTATTTCTAATCCTCGCCGACCTGCACTGACATAGATAGAGGCGTAATGGTTAGCTGAGGCGTCAACAATTGTTTTCAGTGCTTTTTTTTGCCCAAGTGGACTTACTCCTCCAAGAACATACCCCGTTGAACGTTCAACATCAGACTTATCAGCCATATTAGCTTTTTTAGCTCCAACAGCTTTTGCAATAAGCTTCATACTAAGCATAGCGGAAACCGGAATAATGCCTACGGCTAAGGTTTTATCATCTAGCATTACCACTAAAGTTTTGAATATTCGTTGTTCGATGACACCTAATTTTTCGGCCGCTTCGAGTCCATAGGACTCCGTGGTTTCATCATGAGAATACTCATGTATTTTATGTGAAACTTTGTTTTTTTTAGCTACATTGATTCCTGGTGTCATTTCAATATCCTAAGTGAGTAGCCTAAAGAAGTCGCTGATAATTGTTGGCTAATATATTATTATAAAAACAATGTTCGAACTTAAAGAGCTTCTTTAAAGCGACCCTTTATGTTCATGCTGACAGTTCCAGCATATCTCAAAGGAGGGATCATTTGTTTCAGCGCAGCTTTTACACAGCCAGTCTTCGCCTTTATTAGCCTGCTGATATGACGTTAATATCGTCGTTGCACGTTCAAAATCAGCCTCATTAACAAGCCAAACTTCTGGCCAAGCGTCAAACGCTGATATTTCACCTACGGCTCCTTGAGCAAATTCATTTTTAATAAAGCAACTTATTTGTTGTGCCTCAATAAGGTTTTTAACATTGTTAACCATAAAATGGTTTTCGTGAGCATAAAGCAGTTTCATAATTTCGCCTTAGTGATAGCTATTAATAGTTAGAGGGGCAGTTAGCTAAAATATTAACCAACAAACTCACTATTAATTTGTCAATAACAATGAATTTACGCAAGTACGTGTTGACTAATATGCTGATTAAATTGGATAAGATCGAAAGAACCTTTAATCTCAAATTTAGCCATACCGAGTTCACTGACATAGACTTCTATTTCACAATCCAAATCTAAAGTGCCTGATGACTCAACTGAAAAAGCCTGTATTTTGCTATAAGGCAAAGAAGTATAGTCGACCTTAGAGCCGGTAATTCCCTGAACATTGGCGGCAATAATGCGTTTATTCGTGAATACCACTTGATCTCTAATACTTTTAAAAGCGGCAAAAATTGACTCACCCTCAATCATAAACTTGTGAAAGTCTTCTCTCGCATCTTCGATTTCTATTGGTTTTAATTTGAACACCGAAGAGTTTTTAAAATCTATCATAGTTAATCCTTGTGTAAATAATTTTCGAATACCGTAATAAACAGCATAGCTTTGCAGTGTTGACAAACGTTATCTTTATCTCAAACTTCATGGTTCTCCACAATGATGTTACGCCATAGCTGTATAGTTGGGGTGTGCTTGTACCCTATTGATCCACATTTGAATAGCAGGATATTCAAGCAGATTAAAACCACCCTCTTCTGCTACGTGTGTATATCCATAAAGTGAAATATCAGCGGTAGTCAATGTGCTCCCGACAAGATAGGGTGTTATTTTCAATTGCTTTTCCATAATTCTTAGTGCTTTATCACCCCCTTCTTGTTTGGATTGATATTCCGCTTTACGGTTATCAGGTAAACCAAGATATTTAGCAATAAACCTAGCAACAGCAATAAATGGCTCATGGCTATATTGTTCAAAAAATTGCCACTGCTGTACCTTTGCATTTTCAAATCTATCTTTAGGTAACAGTGATGAACCTGAGGTAAGGTAATTCAAAATAGCGTTAGATTCTGATAAAAAACGTCCATCATCAAGCTCAAGTAACGGGATTTTTCCTGTTGGGTTCTTTTTCAAAAACGACGTTGTGCCACTCTCGCCTGCAAGTATATTAATATTAATCCACTCATGCTCTATCTGTAAAATCGAGGTAACAAGCTTAATTTTATAACAATTACCTAACTGAATATCCGCATATATTTTCACTACATTATCCTTGAGCATGCCACGTTGTAATAATTGCTCGAACAATTATTATCGACAATATAAATAATAGCTTGTGTAATTAAACAGCGTAATACTTTACTGATTAGCTATGCTGATTACTCGTCCAACAACCAACCTTGCTCTACCGCATTATCAATTTGCTGACAAACATATAACCATAACTGAGGAGCGAGCCCTTCAAGAAAACTATTACGTTTTAGTACCTGTGATTTTTTAACCTTGTGCTTAACCCAACTGCCCCCCTCATTCTTTATATTTTGTAAAAAGGGTAAGACGCTGTCCATGGCTTTAGCAAATCGAGCATCAACAGTTTCAGCTTTTTCGAACTCTGTCCATAAGGCATTAAAAGTTTGAAACTGTTTCTCTGGTAATAAACCAAAAATACGGGTTGCTGCAGCAATTTCTTTTTCTTGTTGCTCTGCTAGTGCTTGTTTATCGGAAAAAGCAAACATATCCCCTGCATCTATCTCGACAATATCGTGAATAAGTAACATACTCATCACTCGTGCTATATTGACTTTTTCTACCGCATATTCTTGAAGTATTTCAGCCGTTAATGAAATATGCCAACTGTGCTCTGCACTGTTCTCAAATCTATTTTTATCAGACTTGACCAGCGCTTGTCGATAAATTCCTTTGAGCCTATCTAATTCAATAATAAAATCTAATTGTTTATTGAGTTCTTCCATTGTTTTTCCAAAATGATAAGGTAAATGAAGCATAATTTGACGACAGTTCGCCGCCTATAGCATAAAAGTTCGTGCTTAGTGGAGATCAACAAATCATCAAATAATGGCGAGGTGGGAGTGAGCAACTAAGTGGCGTTTAAAACCAAACATTTCGATTGATTAATGATCACAAGTGAGAAGACAATTTCTGTTGCTCCACCAATAAATGCGCCAATAATAAAATTAGCACCTAACAGTATACATAGCATACCTGAAAATATCAGCACGCTTCCTAAAAGCCAATATATTTTTAAGCCATACAGCGTATTAAACACTAAATAACGTACACCAATGATCATCAGCATGATTGGATAAAACCATTCAACTTGCAGCTTTGCTACATAGAAAGCCAAAAATAAACCGACAAATAAGATAATCGTACTTTCTAATGCCAGTTTGCCAAGCGGATTTTTAGGATGGTGATTGCCAGGACGTTTAAAGTATTTTGACAATAGCATCGCTAACGGATGGATAAACATACCGCCAAAGAACAATGCTAGCATACTCAATTGATTCGAATGCATTAATGCAACTGAACCTGCAGCACACCAAATTAAACCAGAAACTAATACACCGACTCCACCACCAAAATATGAAAAGCGCATATTTTCCTGTGCTGCTTCAAACTTCATATAAACTCCTTAATTTTGCAATGCATGTCCTATTAACTGCTATTCACTGACAATAATGACCTTAACAAAAATATTGAGCAAAACGCTACAGCTTACACTTAGTATTTGAACATTTTTTGTTAGTTAAAATAGATAGTTAAGGTACAAAAATTCGATTAGTCAGTAAAATATAACATTGGCTACTTTTAAAATACAACCGCTAAATTTTTAGAACAGGTAAAAAAACACCTTAAATTAAATAAAAAAATACCAAATATTAATTCGGTATTTATCTAAAGTTGATGAAGAGATTCGGTTTAACTTTTACTTCTGTAATGAACCATCAGTGAACCCGAAACATTGCCAATAGAGAGCTCTTTAACCAGTTCATAATCAACTTCCTTAAAAAATTGTTGATATTTCTTTGTTGTCGCATAAACAGCAACCCCCTCACTTGCAGAGTGTTCTTCTAATATTGTATTGACGGCTGCCATAAGGTAATGACCAAAACCATGATGTTGATGTAAGGGATGAATTGCAATAAAGGCAAGCATATGAAATTTCTTCATTGGTACAGCAGCAAGTACTATTTTTTCTTTTTCAATCATCTGTTTGGTACTAAAGTAGCCAGCACCTAACATCATCTTCAAACGCCAGTGCCAAAATCGCTCTGAACTAACACTTTCGTCTGGGCTATTTAAACAAGCAACACCTACCATTGCCTCCCCCAAGTATAAGCCAACCATAGGTTGTTTAGCATGCCAAAAAGCACTTAACTCTTCTCGAATGGCTGCGCGCAATTTTTGTTCGTAATCATTGTTTTCATTGGAAAATATTTCTAAAAAAACAGGATCATCATGATAAGCTTGATACAGTAAAGAGGCAGCGAGTTTTAAATCTTCACCTGACAAATAAGCGGCTTTTATATCAAGATTTTTTTTATCACGTATTACTTCTGACATACCTTGTCATCCTTGCATTTATTATTTTTATTACATCACCATAGCAGTAAAAAACGAATAAGGTCAAACAAAACTCCAACGCTTTGAAGCTATTTTATTAAGACAAATATTTAATAATAAACCGTCTATAGCAAGTGCAGCTAGAGTAAAAACATAGGGTTTAGTTATAAAGGTAACACTAGCGGTTACCTTTATACTATTTAGCAATAACGATTAACCTGAAATTTTGCGCCTATAATCTGCACCATTACCTGTTTCTAATAAATCACCATTAACAAAATGTAAATATGTACACTCGTCCTTAGTGGTTAAATCATCTTTATGTACGCGATGAGTACGATAAAAGAGAACCTGTATTTCTTTACCGCCTATTTGATATTTTTCATTGAAGTCGCCAAGCCCTAGCTTTTGCTTAACATCGCTATAGCTGGCATTTAATGGAATCTTGTCAATTTTCTTACGGTTTTCATATTCACGATCGCCAAACGAAGTTGACATTGAATGCCCTTCATCACCGCCACCAACAGCAATAACACATCCCGTTAATGATAAAGTTAAAGGTGCCACAATAAGTAATGCTATAATTGATTTTTTCATAAGTTTCCCTAATTGATATTTTATGTATAATTATTTTATATAATTTAAACAACGTTATTGGTCTACAACTTACTTAATAGCAAGTGACAAACCAACTTGGCAACACATTGATATATATATAAATAAAATAAAAATCAAGTAAACACAGCGAACATATCTTGTGATATTCGCTAAAACATAGCCTCTTTGACAAGTAATTATAAATTTATGACCATAACTGACGAAATAACAATCATCGCTAATCAATTAGCTAATCAAGGTAAAAAGCCAACGGTAGCCTTACTTAAAACCAGGCTAAAAAAACCAGTTCCACTGCCAACCCTTATATCAATATTAAGAAATTGGACCCATGACCCTAAGCTGAGCAAATTAACCGGTGAAACTGAGAAGCTTGTTGAAGAAAATAAAACGCTAGCCTTGAACTCTCCAGAAATAGAGATGGTGATAGCTAAAGCAATAGCAACGGCATTAGCGCCAATAGAAACTGAATTAGCAGAGCTAAAAGCCCTGATCATTAGCCTAAAATAAGTATAAGTTAAGGAATTCTAGGGCTGAGCATATTAATAAAGCTAACCAGTGAGTCGGCCACTTTCTTATGCGCTTTAGCACCTACTTTTTCGACCCAGATCTCCCCGTTGTCATTGTTGACACTTAAAATCATATTATCGTCGTCGGTCAAAGCAAAAAATAAAGTCAATGGTTGTTTTAATTTCTGCTTCATTAATATATGCCCTATCACATTCTCTTGTAAACGTTGGAAGTCATCTTTGCTCCAAGCAAAAAGTAGTGATAAAGCGCCTTCCTCACAGCTCGCATCTAAGGTGTCGCTGTACAAACTGGTGAAATAGATTTTAAAATCAGCGTGTATTGTTATTTCTAACGCTTTTTCAACATTATCAAAGTTAATCGGGTCGCTGATTTCACAAGGTTGCCAATATTGATGATTTTCATCATAATCATCTGATAAACATGGAGAAGGCCATTCCTCGTCTTTTTCTATAAGCGGTAAATGTTGGTAGCGTTCTTGGTATTGTGATAAATATTTTTGTGAAAATAATGATAAAGATTGCATTAACTCGCATGGTGATGATTTCATCTGTTAAAAAGATCCTTTAAAATGTAATGACACATAACCAATAGACTAGACTAGCCATTGTATGACAAATTATAAAAACGCAAAAGTATTAAGCCAATTAACACTTGGAAAAGCCACTAATTATTGTAGTGAATATAACCCAGAACTCTTGCAAGCGGTACCTCGAACTTTAAATAGAGACAGTTTAGCTATTCACGCTGAAAGCTTACCCTTTATTGGCGAAGATGTCTGGTATGCCTATGAAATTTCGTGGCTCAATAGCACAGGTAAACCCGTTGTTGCTGTTGCAGAATTTCGTTTTCCTTGCACCAGCACAAACATAGTTGAGTCAAAGTCATTTAAATTGTATTTAAATAGCTTTAATCAGAGTCGGTTTTCATCTTGGCAAGAGGTTGAAGATTGCTTAATTAAAGATCTATCCAATACCGCTAAAGGCAAAGCGGGCGTAAAGCTATTTCCTGTTGATAATTGCCCTGCTCTGGAAATAAATCATCAAATTTTTTCTGAAAACACTCTATGTATAGATGATGTTGAACTTGATATTGATAACTATCAACTTGATCCAAAGCTGCTCAACAATGCAAATATTGCAGGAAAAACGGTCAAGAATGAATCTTTAGTCAGCCATTTATTAAAATCTAACTGTTTAATTACTAATCAACCCGATTGGGCAAGTATTTATATTCAATACAGCGGTCAAAAAATTTCACCAAGCGCTTTGCTAGCTTACTTAATATCATTTAGGCAACATAATGAGTTTCACGAACAATGTGTTGAAAGAATATATTGTGATTTAATGAAATATTGTCAAGTGACTGAGTTGACTGTTTTTGCACGCTACACCAGACGAGGCGGTTTAGACATAAATCCATTTCGATCGACGTCTACCTTACACGCACCAACCGGAAGAACGCTAAGACAATAAGCATTATTTGAGTTAAATCAACTATAAATCAACTATAAATCAATTATAAATCATTATCAATGCTGACTTTTTAGCATCTTAGGTTTACTATTAAGTCATATAATTTAAAAGTGTATTCATTTTTATATTAACTATATTTAGCTATACTCAATGCAAATGTATCAAGTCCATTAGCCGATAAAGTACTTTACGGAAGACCGTTTTTTATGAGCAATAACCCAGCCGCCAACAAAGAAATAGCGTTACTAAAGAAAAAACTCGAACTCGCCATTACTTCACGTGCCGACGTAGAAAAAGACCTGAGCTCACAGTCTTCACTGTTAATAACCTTTATTGAAAAGCTTTCTCTTGTATGCAAGGGCATGGATATTACGTTAGATCATAAGTTGGCTAAGTTACGACTTTTACTCAAACAGTTGGCGCCACTTGCTGACATTCAAGCACACATAGCCGCAACTTCACTTTTACTACAACAGCAATCTCAAATAAATATTTCAAATCTTAACCAATTGCACGAAAAATTCCATATCGCTGGTTTAGCTTTGCAAAAAATCAATGGCTTACCTGCTGACTTACGACGTAAATTACGCAGTTTTATCACGGAGTCAAAAGATCCCAAAGATGCTGTTATACAATATGTTCCCTTGTTAAGTCAGTTATTAACCTTTTACGATGACGCCTTAGCAGCAAAGTTTCTTGACGCTGCTCCTGTGGGGGGATTATCAGGACAACAGAATTTAACAACAAAAACGGTTGAAGTTAATAACGATGCCGAGTTGAAATACATCGCTCGTTTTGAAGCAATTATTGCCGACTTAGTTGTCTCAGATAAACATGCAAAAGATATCGCTGTGATAAAGTCTCAGCTCAATGAAGGTTTATCAAACAACAACTTATTGGACAGTTTTTTGGCCGTATTTGATGTGATCATTGAAGATTTGAACGATGAAAGAAATACTGCAAAAGTATTTCTTTCAACACTAAGCGAAACCTTAACAACCGTGCAGTCCGCAGTAAAGACAACACTAAACAGTTGCAAAGCATCTCAATCACAACATGATTTATTAAATGAACAGTTGCAAAAACAGATTGTAGATATGGCTAATGGTTTAGATAAAGCCACGTCTCTAGCGGATATAAAAGTTGATATTAATGCTAAGTTAAAACTTATTGCCAGCACACTTGTAAAGAAAACAACCTTTGAACATGAACAACAAGATGCTTTACACGGCCAATTATCGTCAATGACTGAAAAGGTCAAATTATTAGAAAGACATAGCCGAAACTTTGAAAAACGCATTCAAGATCAACAAGCCAGAAGCTTACAAGACGCCTTGACTAAGCTCAACAATCGCGCCGCATTTGATGAATACTTCGCTAGAGAAATGGTGAGTTTTCATAATAAAAATTTCGATTTGGCTATTGTGGTTATGGACCTTGATAACTTTAAGCGTATTAATGATACCTACGGCCACACTGCTGGCGATAAAACCTTACAAGTCATTTCTAGTACCTTAAAAAAACACATAGGTAGTGACGCATTTATTGCACGTTATGGCGGAGAAGAGTTTGTACTCGTATTCTCTGGTACCAATCAAGAAAACTTAATTGAGAAACTTAACCGACTGCGCTTACAAGTCGCAAAATTACCCTTTAAATTTAAAAGTAATAAAGTGACCATCACCATTTCTATTGGCGTTACACATATCCAACAAGATGATAATGTCCATATGGCTTTTGAACGAGCAGATGGTGCACTTTATCAAGCAAAAGAAAAAGGCAAAAACAACGTTGTCTACCTATAAATATCGCCTAAAAATTCCGTTTATTTCTGCAATTACCCATAAAAAGCTAATAATCTTGGCACGTTTCAAGTTATTAGCTTTACATTTTTCTGAAGGAGCTCAATGATGAATACGCAAATAAACCCTGTTGGCAATATGAACCTGCTCTCGCAATCAGAAATAGAGCAACTTCAAAAATCAGCGAACAGTAAAACTTATCAAGTCTATCGAAATTGTTCACTCGCCGTATTAAATGCCGGCAGCCATACCGATGATGCCGAACAAATATATCAAAAATTTCAAGATTTTGAGATACAAGTTCTGCGCCGCGAACGTGGGGTAAAATTATCTTTAACAAACCCACCCGGTGATGCCTTCGTTGATGGTAAAATAATAAAAGGTATACAAGAGCTTTTATCAGCGGTGTTACGCGATATTCTTTTTACCCATAATAGATACCAAGCCGATGCTAAACATACTCAGCAAATAACAGATCTTACATTTGATATTTTACGAAATGCGAATGTTATTATCCCTGAAAGCGATCCTAATCTGGTCACTTGTTGGGGGGGGCATTCTATAAACGACAATGAGTACAAGTACACTAAGGAAGTGGGTTATCAATTGGGCCTGCGAGGCTTTAATATCTGTACAGGTTGTGGCCCTGGTGCAATGAAAGGTCCAATGAAAGGGGCAACTATAGCTCATGCAAAACAGCGTAATAAAGACGGTCGTTATATTGGTTTAACAGAACCAAGTATTATTGCGGCTGAGCCACCTAATCCTATCGTTAATGAATTAGTTATCATGCCTGATATCGAAAAACGTTTAGAAGCGTTTGTTCGAATGTCACATGGTATTGTTATTTTCCCTGGGGGCGCAGGAACCGCCGAAGAATTGCTTTATATTTTAGGTATTATGCTTAATAGCAAAAATGAAGCTCAAAAATTGCCTATTATTTTGACAGGACCTAAAGAGAGCGCAGAATACTTTATTCAAGTTGATCGCTTTATTGGCGCAACTTTAGGTGAAAAAGCACAAAACCTTTATGAAATTATTGTTGATGACCCAATTGCGGTAGCTAAAGCCATGCGTCATAAATTAAATGAAGTCATAACTTATCGCAAAAAAACGGGTGATGCCTTCCATTTTAACTGGTCTTTAGTGATTGAGCCCGACTTTCAACAGCCTTTTGAACCTACGCACGAAAACATTGCTAACCTGCCAATTAACTATGATTTAGACAAAGCGACATTAGCAGCAAACTTACGCCGTATTTTTTCTGCTATAGTAGCGGGTAACGTAAAATCGCAGGGTATTAAAGCGATCAGAGAGAATGGTCCCTTTGAAATATCTGGCGATAAAAAAATAATGAAACTAATGGATAATTTACTGGCGTCATTTGTTGAGCAACAGCGAATGAAACTACCTGGCAGTAAATATCTACCATGCTATAAAGTAATTTAAGGGTAAATGAATGTCCGCACATCTTGTATTAATTGATGCGTTGAATTTAATTAGGAGAATATACGCAGTACAAGAGCGTCCTTTTCTTTTTAATAACGAGCTTGCAGAAAACACCAAACAACAAGTCCTGTTTAATACCCAGATCGCTTGCGGACAAGCGTTAACAAAAATACTTGCACATCTACAACCTAGTCATGTTTTAGCGGTATTTGACAGTGACAAGCCTTGTTGGCGTTACGAACTATTCCCTGATTATAAGAAAGGCAGAAAAAAAATGGCAGCGCATTTGGCTGCCAGCCTTCCTGATATTCAAGATGAGTTAATGAAGCAACAAGTCGATTCATTAATACCAGAAGAAGATGAAGCTGACGATATCATTGCGACATTGGCAGTAAAAATGGCATTAAAAGATCAAAATGTCACGATCGTTTCGACAGATAAAGGCTTTCTCTCATTACTGGGTCCACATATCGGTGTTTATGATCACTTTAATCGTCGCCATCTTGATACTAACTTTGTACTAAGTAAATTCAATGTTAAGCCACAACAGCTTATGGATTTATGGACATTAACCGGTGACAATACCAATAAGATTCCAGGGGTTGCGGGGATTGGACAAGTCACTGCTGCACAGTTACTAAATCAGTATGGCTCATTAAAAAGTATACTTGAAGCAACTGATATTAAAGCAACATTAGCCAATAAGCTTGCTGAACATAAAGAACAAATTACACTCAGCCAAGAGCTTATTACGCTCAAAAAAGACATACCACTGGGCTTTAATTTGAAAGATATTCGCCTTTCTTCTTAGGGGGGTGAACAAAATATTTGTATTAAACGTTGTATAAATTAACTAAAATCATTAGCGGTTGTTAAGCTTCATCTTTCAATATTGATCAACAATTTAACGGAAATTTTAATAAATGAATAAGAAAGTCATCTCTCGTATCTTAATCGCATTAGCCATTTACGGTGTTTTTGTTGCCCTAGTGGTAAACTTTTATGATGACAGTCCATCTGATATGGAATGGGGTGACCGCGAATCATATAACAAGCAGTACATAGGTAAATTAACCTTAGAAAAGTTTAATTTCGACCAAGCGATCGAAGAATTAGGCAGCCCAGATATAACAGAGGCGAAAAAAGTTAATGAAAACAGTTTTCAAGTGACATTTTATCGTACTCAGCACGTTAAATCTGATGGGTTTACTACCCAAGACGAATGTACCGCACTTTTATTTAAAAATGGGTCACTTATCGCTATTGGCAACACAGCTTACGAACAGTTTCAGCAACTATAAACTAACGCTGAAAGCAGCTTTAATAAAACAAAAGTCTAATAACGTTTTATTAAACGATCCTTTATACTAACAACTATAAAACACAATCAGGTAAAACCAAACGATGTAGGGTTCCTGAAAGGTTTTATCCTAGATTACATAAGTACCGCGTGCTATAACAGCACCCGTTTCCTAATTTGACAAACTCTTTTGAAAGGCAGAAAAATGGCTACACAAACCATAACAGTGATCCCCGGCGATGGCATTGGTCCCGATATTATCGATGCTACAATTAAAATACTAGACAAAGCCGGATGTGATTTTGCATATGAATATGCTGACGCCGGTCTTACTGCTCTTGAAAATCATGGTGACTTGATCCCAGAAAGTACCTTAGCGCTTATTCAAAAAAATAAAATAGCCCTTAAAGGCCCACTTACCACGCCAGTTGGCGAAGGCTTTACTTCTATCAATGTTACCTTGCGTAAGCATTTCCAACTCTACGCAAATGTTCGTCCTGTAATATCGTTTAAAGGCACTAAAGCCCGCTACGAAGACATAAACATTATAACGGTACGTGAAAACACCGAAGGTATGTATTCAGGCTTAGGACAAATATTGTCTGATGATGGCGAAGTTGCTGAAGCAAAAAGTTTAATTACCCGTGAAGGTGCTGAACGCATTCTTATTTTTGCCTATGAAACGGCTATCAAAGAAGGTAGAAAAAAAGTAACAGCTGTTCATAAAGCGAATATTTTAAAATCAACTTCTGGCTTGTTTTTAAAAGTTGCACGTGAGGTTGCTGCCCGCTATCCACAAATAGAATCGACAGAAATGATCGTTGATAATTGTTGTATGCAATTAGTGATGAACCCAGAGCAATTCGATGTCATTGTAACAACCAACTTATTTGGTGATATTTTATCTGACTTGTGTGCAGGTTTAGTTGGTGGCTTAGGTATGGCTCCTGGCGCTAACATTGGTGGCGACTGCGCTATTTTTGAAGCTGTGCATGGTAGTGCACCGGATATTGCAGGCAAAAACTTAGCTAACCCTACCTCAGTGATATTAGCCGCTATTCAAATGCTTGAATATTTAAACATGGGTGATAAAGCCAGTAAGATCCGTAATGCAATTACAGATGTCATTGCTACAGGTGATAGAACAACTCGCGATTTAGGCGGCACTCACGGCACCACTGATTTTACCCAAGCGGTATTAGAGCGCTTATAAACCTAACGGGTTAGAAGTTGTTAGAAATACCTGCTTGTAACAGACATTAAAAAACCGACATTACGTCGGTTTTTTAATGCAAGAAGAGTCGTGCTATTCTTCTTTCATTGGCGGTGGAGATAATAATCTTGCATGAACAGTTATTTCTTCACGGTCATAATAAAGATGCTTAGCGTAGAGTTCATACTTCACTTTATGCTCACTAAAAGCATCTTTAAGTATTTGTAAGTCATTAGTGACTTCCTGATAACGACCTTTCATTGGCAACTTTAAATTAAATATAGCTTCTTTACAGTAACCTTTTAATAACCACTCAGCCATTAGCTTAGCAACGCGCTGAGGTTTTTCAATCATGTCACATACTAACCAATGAACATTTTGCTTCATCGGTACATATTTAAAACCGTCCATCATGCGATGTTTAACTTGCCCTGTATCCATTAATGACTCAGCCATAGCGCCATTATCAATAGCTGTCACCATCATACCACGACGTACTAATTGATAAGTCCAACCACCAGGAGCAGCGCCTAAATCAACGGCTTTAAGACCTGATGTTAAACGTTCGTCCCACTCATCGCGAGGTACAAAGTGTAGAAAAGCTTCATCTAATTTTAATGTTGAACGGCTCGGTGAAGCGCTTGGAAACTTCAACCTTGGAATACCCATAGTATAAACAGAGCTATTATCGGCTAATGAAAAACCAAAAATAGCTTCTTTACCACTTAGAAAAAGACCATGTAAGATAGCGCCATCGTTATCACCTTTTTCCATAAGAATTTTATTCTTACGTAATGCCTGGCGTAGCGGTACTGACAGCTTACGACAGAATTTTGAAAGTTCTTTGCCTTCGTTTGTGTCGAGCATTTCCATTCGTAAATCAGCATATTGCCATTCGGTACCTAAAACTTCGGTAATAGCTTCAACACGATTGTAATCAGGTAAATCAATTTTATCTGTTACGGTAACAAACCAATCACGAGCGAATATCAGACGGCGCAATGGGATTTTTTCCATTAAAACTTCACCGTCTTGAGGATTGTTTAAATGAAAATAGACTAAACCTTCGTTTTTAGTGAGCTGTAAATAGCCAAACACTTCATTCCACGCGGCTTTTTCTTGGATTTCTGCACCACACTCTTTTTCAAAGCCTGGGCGACAATATAATATAATAGAGGTCATAACTAATTTACCTACAAACGATCTTGGTCTGTGTTTGAAGTACACAGAGTACTATTAATTCCCGCCCAGCTGATACACAACCAACCCAGCGCAAATGATATACCACCAAATGGAACTATTTTTCCAATAACAGTAAAATCAAAAAATGTTTTTATATACAAAACACCACTAAAAAATAAAATCCCGGCTATAAAAAAGCTTGCTGATAAATATAAAAGATTAATTACTTTAGCGCCATGACGCTTACTCATTAGAACTTGTAACCAAATGGCCACGGTAAGTAGTGCTATAGTATGAAAAAATTGATATTGCAATGCATTGGCAAGGCGTGATTGTACTTCATTTGGCAAATTTGCCCCAGCATGAGCAAACCAAGCGCCGAATAATACAGAAAAACAGCCACTGATACCAATAAATATCATAATGGCGGTCAAGTAATTTCTATAAACACAACTATGTTTCATCTGGTTTATGCTCATCAATAAATTTCACCATTTCATTAACCGCCGATTGTATGTGTTGAGCGTGGGTAAAACCTGACTTTATTCGTGGTTTCAAATTATGATCACCATCGGTAAAAAATATACAGTGGCAACGCTCTGAAAATTCATATTGTGCAATTTCTTCTTGGCTACCTAAAGCATCTCGAGTGCCCTGTAAAATTAATATAGGTATTTGTGTTTCTTGCAAAGGTGCCAACCTTAATTTTTCAGGTTTTTTCTGTGGATGAAACGGGTAACCTAAGCACATTACCCCTAAAAACTTAGCGGTTTTATCTCCAGCCAATGTCGCAGCGACACGTCCACCCATTGATTTCCCCGCGATAAAGAGGGGTAAATCACTTTCTAACCCGTCAATAACGGTGGAAAAACATTCCAGTAATTTTGGCATTCTATCGGGTGGTCTACGATTACCTTGCGCCAAGCGAACATCCATATACGAAAAGTTAAATCTCAATACATTGATATTTTTTTGGTTTAAAGCCAGACTGACTTGTTCCATAAATTCATGACTTTTATCGGCACCCGCACCATGAGCAAAAACAACCAAAGCTTTAGGCTTTGCTACGGTACTGATAATAGTTGAAATATCTGGAGTAAGATTAATCATCTTATTGGTCATTTAATTCTTCTTGGTCTTGGGCAACCGTATCAAGCACCCATTCACGAAATGCTGCAATTTTACCTAAATCAACTTGCCGGTCTCGACACACGACGTAGTAGGCATTTTTACTTTCTAAAACATCTTCAAAAGGACATATAAGCCTACCGGCATCAATATCAGGTTTCGCCAGGAAACTATGCGCTAAGGCGACACCTTGCCCATGCATTGCAGCCTGAACAACCATAGCGGAATGACTGAATATGGGTCCATGATTGACGTTGGTTGCTTTAACGTTTACTTGTTTGAACCATCGTTTCCAGTCACGGCGAGAAGTATCATGCAATAAAGTATGGTTGATCAAATCTTCGACTTTATCGAGTGGCTTTTTACCTTGCAACAATAAAGGTGAACAAACAGGTATAAGGTATTCTTTTTGTAATTGTTCTGCATCAATGTCGGCCCAATGACCGCGGCCAAAATATATCGCTACATCAACATCACCCGTCAATGAATTCTCAGGTTGATCTACCGCTTTAATGCGAACATCGATATCAGGATGTAAAGCATAAAAAGCATTTAATCTTGGCACCAACCACTGAATAGCAAAGCTTGGTTGGGTGCTAACGGTTATCGCGCCTTTTTCACCACGGGCAAACAATCGTTCAGTTGCTTCGTTAATGGCATTAAAGACATCTTTAATATCAAGGTAGTAGGCTTGTCCTTCTTCCGAAAGCAACAAAGCACGATTTTTACGCATAAATAACTTTATGCCTAAAAAATCTTCAAGCGATTTTATTTGATGACTGATTGCCGCCTGAGTGACGAATAATTCTTCAGCAGCGCGAGTAAAACTCAACTGTCTTGCTGATGCCTCAAATACTCTTAAAGCTTTTAGTGGCGGTAGCCTGTTAGACAAAATTCACCTTTAACCTTAACTTTTATGTGTAATGACATTCAAAATAAATGCATAAATAAGCAACAATGATAAATAACTATTATTCATTAGTTTTTCTAATGATAAACATTATAAATTGTCATTTCAAAAGTTACCAGAGTTAACGTAGAATTCATTTCATAGATGAAGGACTTCATCTTTATCCCAAACATATTGGGCTAACTATTGAGTATGATTCCCAACCCATATTCAAGAATTAAGTAAGAAAGGTCCCAGAACATCTATATGGATATAACGTTTAATTTAAGGGTGACCCTATGAAATTTTTTAATAAAGTAGCAATATTAACAGTAGCAGCAACCATGATGGTAGCACAAGTTCAAGCCATAGAATTGGTAGAAGTAGAAACAGTCGCTGAATTTTCAATAACATTAGCGGCTGAAAAAAGTCTCGCTGATTCAATGAAATTGAGTACCTTTAGTACCATGTTGGCATCAGCTAATATTAATGTGCCAGTGACACAAATAAGCGATAAAGAAGTAAAGTCTACTCATGACTTTGAAAAGTCGCTATTGATTGCTGAGTAAGCGCATATCTTAATTATAGGTATACTTTAAAAGCTTTTAAGGAAGTTTCTCTAGAACTTCTCTCAAGTGGATAATTAAATAATAACCTGTAATAGCCCAGCGTAAAGAAACAAAAAAGGATGCCATTAGCATCCTTTTTTAGATCTTATTTACTCAAAATGCATGCGTTAACTTGGAAATATACGATTATTTTGCCAAAGTTTACTAAAGATAGAATCAACAGACATTGATGCAGCTTTTGAAAACTTTTCCGCTAAGGTTTTTTTCATTACGTATCTTAAAGCAATAATTTTGTGCGACTTACTTCGAGACTGAAGGAAATCATCACTGGTTTGAATTTCATCAACTAAACCAAGCTCTTTCGCGGTACTGCCAAACCAATGTTCGCCTGTTGCGACTTTATCAATATCTAAACTTGGACGACGTTCGCGAACAAAGTCTTTAAATAGCACATGTGTTTCTTCTAATTCTTCAGAAAACTTTTCACGACCTTTGTCGGTATTTTCACCAAACATAGTCACTGTACGTTTGAACTCGCCAGCAGTAAATTGTTCGTAATCAATATCGTTTTTCTTGAGCAGTTTATGAAAGTTAGGAACTTGCGCAATAACACCGATTGAGCCAACAATTGCAAACGGTGCAGAGATAATATGATTGGCAACACATGCCATCATATAGCCACCACTTGCCGCAACCTTATCAACTGATGCAGTTAACGGGATATTATGCTGACGAAGTCTGTCAAGTTGTGAAGCTGCTAGGCCATAACCGTGAACCATGCCACCACCGCTTTCTAAACGTAAAAACACTTCATCTTCAGGGGTTGCAACCGTTAGTATTGCTGATATCTCTTCACGTAGTGCACTCACTTCTCGTGCGTCAATGCTGCCATTAAAATCAACAACAAAAATCCTAGCTTCAGCTTTAACTATGGAACCTTCATTATCGGCTGATAATTTTGCTGCTTTCTTATCGGCTTTAGCTTTTTCTTTCGCTGCTTTCTTATCTTTCTTATCTTTTTCTTTTAATTCATCTTTAGATAAGAGGTAATGAATAATATCTTCTTCAACATCGATAAACTCTTCAGATAAGTCGTTAAGCTCTAACTCACCTTTTTTACCGGCGGGTTTCATTGCTGAAGAAGCAATAACCGTGACAATTGCGACAATCGCAATAACTAAGGTGATCGCTTTCGCTAAAAATAACCCGTACTCATACAAAAATTCCAATACATTCTCCTGTTATTAACATCATATGTCTAAGTCGTTTATTGACTTGAAGCTAATATATAAATTTATCTATTAGCTATATGGGGCATATTGTCAATAAATAAAGTTAATAAGTTAAAAAGGCAAAAAAAAGGCAATAAAAAACCCTCCTAAGAGGGTTTTTTTAGTTATTGCTAAAGTTATTTAACAACAGCTGTGTCTGTTACTTGAATTAATTGTCCCATAGTCGCAAAGAATACGGCTACTTGCGATTGCATCTCTTGTGTTGCTCTAGCACTTAACGCAGCGTCAGGTGAAGCAGCATTAGCACGAGGGTCAAGTATTGAACTATGATGACCGTGAACAAATCTTACCACACCAGACCCAGCAGTAGTTTCACTAACAGCTTCCAAGCCTAATAAAGCAATAGCAGGTTCAGTGCCACCCATAGGTGTAAACGGTGCTCTGTTAGTCACTGTTTGGTCTGAAAGGTTGTCTGCGCCGTCACCAACAACTTCAATGAAGTGTGTAGGTGTTTGTGTTGCTGCTAAGGCTTGTACATAAGCAATAGGGTCACCAGAATCAGTAACGGTTTGCGCGGCAAACGTAAACTGCGCAAAACCAGCATTTAATGTTGCTTTTTGCTCAATAGATAAACCATCATAGAAAGCAAAATAGAAAGCACTTAGTTCGGCTTGAGTATAATCAGCAGGTAATGTTGCTGCAACTGCTGCGGCAAAGTCAGGCGATAACTGCATGGTTAAATTAGATTTAGCCAAGCCTTCAAATGCTGGAGAGTCTAAACCAAAGTTAGCTAACATTAAACCTGGCATAGCTAAAGAGGTACTAGCAATTTTGAATAATCCATCAATTTGTGGATTTAGTTCGGTATTTGCTAAACCAACAGCATTCATACCGTATATACCGCCTAATGAATGTCCTAGAAGGTGTACTTTACTGCTATCAATTTTAATTGGGTTACCATCGCTGTCAGCACCACCTAAAAAGTTCATACCTAAACGCAAACCTAATAAATCAGCCGTACTTTGACGCGTATTATCACGCATACTCAGCATGCTTCCCAAATTAACATAGTGTAATGTAGATACTGTACTGGTATTAATTTCATCAGTGCCATCACCGTCTAAATCAAAACCACGGCTACCATGCAATGGCTGATCAATTGCAACAGTTGCTATCCCAAATAAAGATAATATGCCAGTGATTGGCAACATTTGCTCTTTGGTTGAGGTAATACCATGCACTAATATTGCTACTGGCCAACCGTTAGCAGGTTCTACTAATGGCTCTAAATCCATACTTGCACGCACTGGGTTAGCCCAAGCTAAATCAGGAGTGGTCATTTGTACATCAATCGGCATCATGACGCTTGTTGCTGGGATAGGGTTAAACTTAGTTAAATTACGTTCAGTATCAAGAGTGGCTAATGCTGGATTTTCGCTTGAGCTTAAATCACGTAAACCAAAATTCATACAAAAACCATCATTTGCATCTAACGCATCAGCAGGAATCGCCGCTGGGTTTGCTGCTGCTAAGCCAGCAAGTGTAGCGCCAGAATCACAACGTGCGCGCCACCAATCATTAACAGGAGCTAATGGGTTTTCGGCAGAAGGTACACCTGAGTAATAAGGAAGTGTAATTGAACCACGAATATAGTTTGCTGCTGAATATAATGGGATTAAACTTTCTGGAATTAAACCCGTTAATACGTTTGCAACTGAAATACCGGTATCGGCTACGCCAATTGCAGGAATTCCTTGTTGAGCATTAGCAACCATTTGAGGTACGCCCGCAGCCATCAAAGACTTAACCGTACTTAATACTCGTGTCGTTGATTGTGTTGTCATTGCAGCGGTATAAACAATACTATCACTACCAACCCCTGCTGCGACTACAGCAGCTTCATAACTGTTAATAACAGCTTGCAAACCTAGTTGTGAAGCACTACCTAGAGGTAATGTTTTTATATCTTGACGTACTAATTCATAAGTACTAGAACCAGCAATCGCTTTACCGTTGTTGTCACGGAGATTATTGGTCATCACCATGACATAAGTCGTTTCTGCCTTAAGTGGCTGAATTGGGATAAATAATACATTATCGCCAGACTTTTGAGTAACAAAGTCTTGCATAAACACTAATTCACTAACAACTTTACAAGCGAAGCCGCGTGTTACAGCAGTACAATCAGCGTCATTTACGTCACCACCCATTACGGTTTCAAAAACTCTTACCGAACCAGGTTCAGAAGCACTACTTGCATCTAAAGAGGTACCCGCTGGGAATTCAATTCCAAGGGGAAATGGTTGAGAAATAGACCAACCGTCAAGCGCACTAATAGCAACAAAAGGATCTGAGCCATCAGTAGGGTCTGCAACGGGTATTTCTAAAGTACCGTCAACGGTGCCTTGAAAAATCAAATCGTTTGGAATAGAAAGTCCGGCAGCACCTGCACTTGGATTAAATTTAACACGAGCGGTTGGTGTTACGGCACTGCCGTTTTCAACCACTTCATTTTGAACATCTTTAATTGATTCATCATCACATGCCGTTAGTCCAAGAACACTGGCAATAGCAACACTAAGTACGAGCTTTTTCATTTTATCTCCCCACAGACGAGCTTTATATTATTTAGCTTTTTATGCTTTTATTTTTTATTTATCTGTAATTTCGTGAAGCGTAGCTCACAAAACTAACTTGTTCGACCAGTTAAACTTACCGTAAGAACTGACTAAGTGCTAGCGGTTTCTTCTTTTATTATAACTTTAACTGACATTTTAGCTAAAATTTTTAAATATTACTCGTCAGTCAATAGGTCAAAGTAGTAGAATTACGGCCTTATTTACCTTCAAATAATTTATATTGATACTATGTTTAATTACCAAATAACAGCAAATTCTTTAGCCAATAAAATCATTTTAGTTACCGGTGCAGGCGATGGTATTGGTCGCCAAGCGGCATTAACCTATGCTGAATTAGGTGCTACGGTTATTTTATTAGGAAAAACAACCGCTAAATTAGAGTCAGTTTACGACGAAATCATCGCACAAGGTTCCGCTGAACCTGCCATTATCCCCCTTGATTTAAAGGGTGCGACCAAACAGCACTATATAGATATGACCGCGACCATTGTTAATCAATTTGGTAAACTTGATGGCGCGTTACTCAATGCCTCAATGCTAGGTGAGTTAACACCTTACACGCAGATACATCAACAAATTTGGCAAGATGTAATGCAAGTTAATGTGACTGCTCAGCATCTAATGGCTCAAGCGTTAATCCCTGCATTACTGCTCAGTGATCATGCGTCATTGGTCTTTACCACCTCTGGTGTTGGTAATAGTGGTAAAGCTTATTGGGGGGCATACAGCGTTTCAAAGTTTGCAACAGAAGGGTTAATGCAAGTTATTGCTGACGAATACGAAAATACCACGTTACGTGTTAATGCGATAAACCCAGGCGCAACACGCACTAATATGCGTAACACTGCCTACCCAGCAGAACATGAAAACGATTCAGCAAAACCGGTAGATATAATGCCAGCCTATGTGTATTTAATGACGAGTGATAGTTTGGCTGTTAATGGCCAACGAGTTAACGCGCAAAAAGCAAAATAAGCAGCTAAAAAAAAGGCTGTAAGAATAAACTTACAACCTTTATGTTTTATCAATTAAGAATTATCGTAATTCTCTTCTTAAAATTTTACCTACGTTGCTTTTGGGTAAGTCATCTCGAAACTCAACATACTTCGGTACTTTATAACTGGTTAAATTGGCGCGACAATGTTTAATCAGATCTTTTTCCGTTAATGTTTTATCCTTTAGCACAACAAATATCTTGACCGCTTCACCTGTTGCGTCATTATCTATACCAATAGCAGCGACTTCTAATACACCTTCATGCATCATGACCACTTCTTCAATTTCATTAGGATAAACATTGAAGCCTGAAACGATAATCATATCTTTTTTACGGTCAACAATTTTAAAGAAACCTTTATCATCCATAAGAGCTACATCGCCTGTCGCCAGCCAACCTTCTTTTAGAATTTCAGCCGTGTCCGCTTCGCGCTGATAATATCCTTTCATGACTTGTGGACCTTTTACCCACATCTCACCTGGTTCACCAATCTCAGCATCACTGCCATCATCTTTAATGATGCGTATATCTGTTGATGACGCCGGTAAACCAATGTTGCCACTATAGCTTTTTTGATCATAAGGACATAATGTTACTAAAGGTGCACACTCAGTTAAGCCATAGCCCTCTAATAAACGTGTGCCTGTGACACGCTCCCATGCTTCACCCACAGAACGCTGCACTGCCATACCGCCGCCAAGCGACATTTTCAACGTACTAAAATCAAGGTCTTTAAAACCAGGAGTATTTAATAAGCCATTGAATAAAGTGTTAACGCCAGTAATTGCGGTAAAAGGATATTTAGCCAGCTCTTTTACAAAACCAGGCATATCACGAGGGTTGGTGATCAATAAGTTGGTACCACCTAACGTTAAAAAGGTTAGGCAGTTAGCCGTTAGTGCGAAGATATGATAAAGCGGTAATGCGGTGACCACAAGTTCTTTGCCGTCTTCCATCAAAGGCTTTATTGCGGCTTTTGCTTGTAATAAGTTTGCAATCATATTGCGATGGGTCAGCATAGCCCCTTTTGACACACCTGTTGTACCACCGGTATATTGCAAGAAAGCAAGATCTTCACCACAAAGTTCTACTGGCTGGTAAGTTTTGAGCATCCCTTGAGAGACAACTTTATTAAATCTAATGGTGTTTGATAATTTAAAGGCTGGTACCATTTTTTTAACATACTTGACCACACAATTAACTAGCGCACCTTTTACAGTACCCAGTCGGTCGCCTAATGAAGTAAGAATGACATGCTCAACCGAGGTATTATCAATGACTTTTTCTAAGGTACTAGCAAAGTTTTCAATGATTAACATTGCTTTAGTGCCTGAATCTTTTAATTGATGTTCGAGTTCACGCGCGGTATATAGCGGGTTAACATTAACCACGGTCAAACCAGCAAGTAAAGCTCCAAACAATGCAATAGGATACTGCAAACAATTAGGTACCATAATGGCAAACTTATCGCCCTTAACTAAACCTAAATCATTTTGTAAATAAGCAGCAAACGCTTTTGATTGTATCTCTAGATCTCGGTAATTGATTTCTGCGCCCATATTAATAAAGGCAGTGCGTTCAGCATAAATATCAACATATTTATTGAACATATCAGATAACGAGGAGTACTTATCTGCATCGATTTCAAATGGGACACCGGGTGGATAACTTTTTTCAAGCCAAATTTTTTGCGTTTGTTGCACTTTGCGACTCCTCTAATAATAGCTTAACTGTAGACGATTATTGGTTTTATTCGATTAATACTTTTATATTTTATGTATTATTTTTTAATCGATATCGTCATTTTACTCTATATGAATGAATTTTTATTTTTAAAACGGATGTTTGAATTTTCTTTTTACGTGATTACTGGTCTGATGTCTATTAATTTTAGCCACGTTTACCGTTTTCTCTTTATAAACGGTAACATTTAGAAAAAATCAGCTAATAAACTCTAAAATATGTCTACTAGTCTGCTCAGGCTCAGCCATATGAAAATGATGTCCTCCAATTAATTTATAACTAGTAAAGTTATCAAACAAGGGACCAAACTCTTTCAAACCAGTTTGTACAAAAGACAAACCTTTGTCACCATAAATTAATTGCACAGGAATAGTAATATCTTCAATAAACTGTTTTGCTTGCGCCAACGTTAGCCGATATGGCGATGTATTCCTTAAACGACGGTCAGTTCGCCAAATGAAGCCATTATCATTTTCAATAATCCCCCGTTCAACCAACAATTTTGCTTGTTGAAAGTTTAAATCAGAGACTTGTACTCTAGCCTTAATTGCAGAATCTAAACTGGGGTGAAATTTTTTCTTTTTTGCTGAGGGCGATAGTTGTTGATTGCACGTTAAACGACTTAACAGCCCCTTACGTAAATGCTCGGTCGCTTCCTCGGCTTCACCGCTAATAAAGCCAATTGAATCAAGTAAGGTTAATGACTTAACCTTTTCAGGAAAAGCGGCTGAAAATGCTGATGAAATCATCCCACCCATTGAATGGGCAACTATATCAACTTTTTGCCAGTGATTTACTTCCCACAGCAATAACAAATCATAAACGTAATCGATAAAATGATAATGGGCATCAGCACTTCTGTGGGACGATAAGCCGTGCCCCGGCCAATCTATGGCGATAACACGCTTACCTTTAAAGTAAGGTAACATAGGTAAAAAACTAGCCGCGTTATCTAACCAACCATGTAGACACAAGACTAGCTCGTCGTTTTTGTCACCACAAGCTAGACCAGTCAGGGTGAGTTCACCTAAGTTAAAACTCACCTCTTCGACGTTATCAGGGATACGCAAAGTGACTATTTCTTTTTGACAGGTGCTGGTGCTTTTCTTACCACAACTCTTCTTGGGTAATTGGAATAGCGAGGCTGCCAGAAAGAAGGGGACGACCAAAATGGAT
Organism: Colwellia sp. BRX10-4; assembly: GCF_014077465.1. Classification (NCBI taxonomy): domain Bacteria; kingdom Pseudomonadati; phylum Pseudomonadota; class Gammaproteobacteria; order Alteromonadales; family Colwelliaceae; genus Colwellia; species Colwellia sp. BRX10-4. Next base: position 61,992 of record NZ_JACGVZ010000018.1, on the reverse strand, counting down.
TATGGATAACGCGCACATCGACTTGCTTTTTTTCTTTCCACAAGTGTATTTTTGTCGCGGTTAGGACCGGATAATTATATTCGTGCTCGCCAATTTTTCCTTCTTCGGAAGCGGCGACAGTGCCTAATGCGGTTATACTGCGACCTTCTTTATAAATAACAGGATCGAGTAGACCTGAGAAATAAACACGAAATCGTCCTAACGTTTCATTACCTTGCTTGGGTATCGCAGACGACTTTAACGGAAAGTGAACAATTTCTAACATACTATTGTTAGCATTATTGGTTACTTTTGCAATAACGCCACCCCAGCGAGCTGCATTTCCTTGTTCTGTGTTAGCATTATCTCGAACAACGACAAAGTCTGTTAATACCGTATTATCAGGTACCTGCAATGCTTCTGGAACTGATGAACAGCCACTTATAAATATTGCACTTACCCATAAGGGTAGCATTAAGATTATATTACGTTTTTTCATCATATTTACCTTTTCTAGATATATTCGCTAACCAAACAATACCACCAACACCAATACTAAACCATATAACGACCCATAAAAATTCAGGTATGCCAGTGAGTTGTGCTAATGCAGCACCATCGCCAAAGTTACGTCCATCAACCAAGTACCAAGGACTTTTTACACTGTTAAGTAAAATAATTGCCCCTGTTATTTGCAAACTTATCTGTAAGTAACTTAATTTTTTATATTTAAATTTCAATAAAACGAGTGCTAGCAAAACACTAATAATCATTAGCGTTAAAATATCTCTAGCCCAAAAAATCAAAGTGGTTAGTAACAATAATGCGATAATACCACTTAATATTTGTGCTGCCCGTTGGTGCATACTCGCGATAAAGTAAATCCCTATTCCCCATAACGCCGCGCCAGCATAACCCATAAAGCTAATAAAAAAATTCATTCCTCCACGAGTTGTGCATAGCCCTGCCCCGTTAGAAAACAATTGAATTTGTACGATAGTCCCCCCGGTAAAGAGCGCAGCTAGGCCATGACTGATTTCATGAAAATAACTTTCAAGCCATTTGAAAGGTATTGAAACAATGGGGATTTGGCTAATAATTAATGCGGTAATCAATATTAACCAAAAGTGATATTTTTTCAAAAAGGACGAAGGCTTACTATTCATGGATTATTTTTCATTATGATAAAAGAAGAATATATGACAAAACGCGATTAGTGTTAATTAGACAAGTAAGTCGATACCAAATACCTGCTGAATATTTTCACGTTGAGCGATATTATCTACTGAAGAATATGCTGCAATTGCGGTTTGGTTTTGCTTTGATGGGCTGTCATAACTTGCTTGGCTATTATTCTTATTGCCGACTTGCTGGTTAGTTTGGCCTGAAAAAGAAATATTACTTGTTGAAACAGTTTGAGATGCACTTGAATTGAGTTGTGCTTGCTGATTTTCAAATTGAGCTTGTTCGACTAAAGCAAGTGCTTGCTCATCAATATCAAAACGTGCAATTTGACTCGCTTGTTGGTCTTGATCTTGGGTTTGTTGCGTGCTGTCTTTGTTGGTTTTTTCAGTTTGCTCTGTACTTTGCTGAGTTTGTTGGACACGAAAGCGATCACGTTGCTCAGCAACCTGATTTTGATTATCAACCGACAACGATGCGCTTGATTGAGGCGTGAACGAACTCGTACTATTTATTTGCATAGTTTAAATTTACCAAAGTTTTGCCAAATTACAAAACTTTTTGTATTTTCACGTAAATAAAATCGATTACCTACCCGGCAGCTTTTTCCATGAAACAGTATCACGTACATAAACCGGTTGAGCGTTTTCAGCACTAACCGCCTTTCCTTGGGAAAAGTAATACTGACCAATTTCTAATAGTTCTTCCGCATTAGGAAAAAGTATCTCTGGTGTTCCCGCATTAATTTTTAAAGGTTCAAGTTCACTTTTATAAGCTTCCCAGCCAGTACCGACACCATAGACCTGTTGATTTTCAGTTAAAGACTGATTTAAATACTCAGCTAATTTTTCAGGTGCTAGTACGGTATCTTGCAGCGCAGCTTCCATAATACCTTGCTCATTTAATCGATAATAGCCGGCATAAACCTCTGACATACGAGCATCGATCGTTGCAATAACCTCTACTTGCTGATGCCGACTGTAAGCTTGTTGAGCCATAGCTTGCAGGGTTGATACCCCAACAACTTTTAAATCAGCAGCAAAAGCTAAGCCTTGTGCGACGCCAACGCCAATTCGAACGCCGGTAAAACTTCCCGGCCCTTGTCCGAAAATAAGCCCATCTAATTGTGCTAACGTTATATCGGCTTTTTTAAGTAAGCGGTCAATCATCGGCAGTAACACTAAGCTATGCGATTGTGGTGCTAGCTCAAATTCACTGAACGTTTGGTCGTTAAACGTTAATGCTACTGAACATGCTTCCGTTGAAGCGTCTATTGCCAAAAAATTCAAATTATTCTCTCTAATACTTATCATTATTACTATTTAAATTAACTATTACTCTGATAGTGAAGTAAGAAATTCACTCGCTTGCTCAATATCTCGACTGCGTTTCATCATAGGTAAACTTTTTAAAAAAACTTCGCCATAAGGGCGATTCACTAATCTATCATCACATATTACCATGACACCTTGGTCGGTAACATCTCGAATTAAACGACCAACACCTTGTTTTAATGCAATAACGGCTTGTGGTAATTGGATTTCAGCAAAAGGATCTCCTCCGCGTCGTCGAACATCTTCACAGCGCGCCTGCAACATCGGGTCATCGGGTGAAGCGAACGGAAGTTTATCTATAATGACACAAGTTAATTTGTCACCTCTAACATCAACCCCTTCCCAAAAACTGGCGGTTGCTAATAAAATCGCTTCCGGGTTATCAATAAACGCGGCTAACAAAAGTCCTTTACTCATTCGCCCTTGAACTAATAAGGGTGATTCAATCTTTTCCGCTAAGATATCTGCAACTTGGTTTAACATCCGATAGCTAGTGAATAATAAGAAGCAAGCTCCTTTACTTGCCATTATTAAAGGTATCGCTAACTCAGCGAGTGCTAGTGCTCGACTATGGTGCTGAGCAGCAGGTAAATAGCGCGGTACAATTAGCTGTGACTGCGATTGATAATCAAACGGGCTATCAACAAGTAAGGTCGCGGCTTTCGTTTTCGCTATATTTAAACCTAATTGCTGAGAAAAGTGCTCAAAACCACCATTTACCGCCAGTGTAGCTGAGGTAAAAACCCAACCCGCTTCAGACTTAGCAATATAGTCACTGAATTTGTCGGCAACACTCAATGGTGTTAAATGTAAAACCACATGCCGACGTGTTGTCTCATACCAAAAGCTCATACCATCGATATCAACGTTTGCCATAATGTCGTATTTAGCGAGTATGTCTACGGCACGATCGTAGCAATTATCAATGGCTTCATTACGAGAAATACATAATTTGATCACTTGATAGAGAAAGTCTAAATCTGTTTTTAGTGCAGCAAAGGCCTGTTGAAACCTTGGCTGGGCATATTTATCTCGCCAGTTGCCACGTTCAGGATCATGAAAAAAGAGTAAACGAAATTCTTGCGCCGCTTTTTGGCATTTCTCTGCAGCTCGGCCTAATTGTTTCACATCGGTTAAGGTTGTTTTGTATATTTGAATAACATCAGAACATAAATCGAGAATTTGCTTAGTAGAAAAAGCGTCACCAAAGTATTCACTGGCAATATCAGGTATTTGATGGGCTTCGTCAAAAATCACCACATCTGCTTTGGGAATAAGTTCACCAAATCCAGTGTCTTTTAAAGCCATATCAGCAAAAAACAAATGATGATTAACAACCAAAACATCTGCATCAATGGCTTTTTTTCTAGCTTGCACTAAATAACAGTCATCAAAGTTAGGACAATCTTTTGCCAGGCAATTATCTGTGGTACTGGTAACAAAAGGAAAAATGCCAGAATCTTCAGCTACATCGACTATTTCGCCGATGTCACCGCTGCGAGTCGACGTTGCCCAAGTACGAATTTTGACAAAATCTGTCAACATTGCCGCATCTAGTTGACCACGCTCTTTTACATAAAGTTCGAGGCGATATATACACAGATAATTGGCCCGCCCTTTTAATAGAGCAATCTGCGTATTGGTTGCCATAGCATTACGAATAAGCGGTATATCTTTATGAAACAACTGTTCTTGTAAGTTTTTAGTCCCGGTAGAAATAATGACTTTTTTTTCAGAGAGTAAAGATGGGATCAAGTAAGCAAAGGTTTTTCCTGTTCCTGTGCCCGCTTCTACAATTAAGCAACTCTTTTGTGAGATGGCGCGTTCAACATCTATCGCCATATCAATTTGCGCCTGCCTAGGAGAATAGCCGTTAAGTACTTTAGCGAGAATACCTGAGGGTGAAAATGCTTGTTCAACTAGAGTCATAGAAAATACTACTGATAAATATTACCACCAGTATAAAGAATAAAAAGCCAGAGAGAAATATACATTCGATTAATGAGCGAGTTGCCCAGTAAAAAACTTAAACAAAAATATCCAAATGAGTGATATCTTCATCGGGTTCATCATGATTTTTCTTCGGGTGAGTCAGTTCATCTTTATGAGTGATCACGTTATCGGTTTCATCCACAATAGTATCGGCAATCACAGCAGACGCTGATTGATGCTTATTTTTATTTTCCTGATGTTCTTTTTGATCAGAATCTTTTTTAGCTAAAACAACGTAATGCTCATCATTTTCAAGGTGATCCAAGTCATCAGTCAGCTTGTTAATTGCAGCTTCTTTAGTTAGTGGTTTTACGCGCAGACGTTCAGGTTTAATCGGCACCGATACAACACGTGTTAACACGGTGGTAAAAATATCCATCAGTTATAGATCCTTTTATTAAACTCGTTACTTAAGTATCGACTACTTTAGACAATTCTTTATTACCTTATGCGATTATTTTATAAGAAGTGTTTATTTATTACTTGCTCATTATAAAAATAATCAGTACTGTAAATGGCATTAGGAGTTGACCGTTACGAAATAAAATTTTCGTGAGGGTTATTTAACTCATTTAATGTGTAAAGTGAATGACACTTGCTCGTTAAATAACAAAACAAACTATGAGTATAATATGAACATTAACCTAAGCACATTACATCGTCATCACCACCATATCGATTAGCTGCTCAGGTTTATTCGCTGAGGGGCTGTGACCTTTCGGCGAGTTGTATAACTCAGATTTAACCCCCGAAAGAGTCTACCTCTCTCGGGGGTTTTTCGCATTTTATAGGCCTTGAAATTGTATATACACGTACTAGAATTTTGGCCAACGCTTTATTAAAGGAAATACAAACATGACAACAGAAACTCGCTTACGCATCGCTATGCAAAAATCAGGTCGTTTAAGTGACGACACTCAAGCCTTACTCAAACGTTGTGGTTTAACACTCAATGTTACTGATCGACGTTTGTTAGCACATGTTGCTAATATGCCTATCGATATAATGCGCGTTCGTAGCTCAGATATTCCAGGTTTAGTGATGGACGGGGTTTGTGACTTAGGTATTGTTGGTGACAACACCTTAGAAGAGGCGGCATTAGAACGTGAATTGATGGGGCAAAAGTCTCAATACATTCGTACTTCACAGCTTAATTTTGGTGGTTGTCGTTTATCAATTGCGATGCCTGAAGGCTTTGATTATCGGGGTGTCAAAAGTTTAGACGGTTTACGTTTTGCAACGACTTACCCTCAACTACTCAATCGTTATGCAAAAGAACAAGGCATCAATGTTGATTTTTGTTTATTGAAAGGCTCTGTTGAAGTCGCTCCGCGAGTCGGTTTATCTGACGGTATTTGTGATTTAGTTTCAACTGGCGCTACACTAGAAGCCAATGGTTTAGTTGAAGTAGAAGAGATTTTTAAATCTAAAGCATCGCTTATTCAAACAGCGAGTACTTTGTGTAGCGAAAAACAGAGTATTCTTGATACCTTATTGCCACGCATCCAAGGTGTTATGAAAGCAAAAGAAAGCAAATACATTATGTTGCATGCGCCAAAAGATAAAATTGCCGAAGTAAGTGCCTTAATGCCAGGTAAGGAAACGCCAACAATCTTACCTTTAGCGGGTCGCGATGATTTAGTTGCTGTTCATGTTGTTGCTACCGAAACGTTTTTTTGGGAAACAATGGAAAAACTCAATGCACTCGGTTGTAACTCCATATTAGTTATGCCAATTGAAAAAATGATGGGCTAATGCACGTCATCTTTGGGATTTCATCGCCACGGCTGTGATCCCAAAAATTTAGGGTACCTTTCACGGTAAGTAAAGTATTAAGGTTAAAAGTAATGATAAATAAAATGATCGATTGGCAAGCATTATCAAAAAGAGAGCAACAAACAGCACTTGCTCGACCCGCGATAAGTGAGAGTGGTTTACTTTCACAGCAAGTTGAAAACATATTAAATAACGTGAAACGAAATGGTGACAAAGCGCTTTATGAATTAACGGAAAAATTTGATGGTGTAAAACTAACCACATTAACCGTTACTGATGAACAAATAACTGCAGCCAGAGCAGCATTGTCGACTAAAAGATTAAAAGCCATTGAAACGGCTTATGGTCAGATCAGGCGCTTTCACCAAGCACAAATATGTGACGACATTACTGTAGAAACATCCCCAGGCGTTCGTTGTACCTTAAAAACTGAAGCAATCGAAAGTGTTGGTTTATATATTCCGGCAGGCTCTGCTCCTTTGCCATCTACGGTTCTAATGCTTGGTGTACCTTCACAGTTAGCCCAATGTCCACGTACTGTTTTAGTTTGCCCTCCCGACATCAATGGTAACCTTGCTGACGAAATTCTAGTGGCCGCGAAATTATGTGAAATTGATGAAATTTACACAGTCGGTGGCGCGCATGGTTGTGCAGCAATGGCTTTTGGCACAGAAACAATAAAACCGGTCAATAAAATATTTGGTCCTGGTAATAAATACGTTACAGAAGCCAAAAAGCAACTTGCTCAACAAGTGAATGGTTTTGCTATTGATATGCCAGCAGGTCCTTCTGAAGTGTTAATTATTGCCGATGCCAATGCAAAAGCAAACTTCGTCGCAGCTGACTTGCTTTCTCAAGCTGAACACGGACCAGATAGCCAAGTTATCTTATTATCTGACAGTGCCGAATTAATTACTAACGTTCAAGATGAGTTACTTAAACAAGTCGCAGTACTTTCTCGTCGAGAAATAGCAGAACAAGCACTTACACAAAGTCGTTTGATTTTAGTAAAAAGTTTGTCGCAAGCGGTTGAGGTTTCAAATATTTATGCTCCTGAACATTTAATTATTCAAACCGATAATGCCCAAGAGTTATTAAAAACATTACGCAACGCAGGTTCAATATTTGTTGGTGAGTACACGCCAGAGTCTGCAGGCGATTACGCCAGCGGTACTAATCATGTATTACCAACTTACGGTTATTCTAAAGTAATTTCTAGTTTATCATTGGCCGATTTTTCTCGACGATTTACTGTACAAGAAATCACTAAACAAGGCTTGTTGAATATTGCCGAATGTATCACTGAGCTCACCGATGCCGAAGGACTAGACGGTCACAAACGAGCAGTAACCATCAGGTTAGAGGAATAATCATGTCAACAATAGCTGATAAACTTGCCCGTGAGGAACTTGTTGATATGGTGCCATATCAATCAGCAAGGCGACTTTATGCAAGTGGAAGTGACACATCGTCTACAAATAGTAATAAGATTTGGCTTAATGCCAATGAAGCATCAGGTCCAGGAATATATGCTATAGATAGCAATTGCATTAACCGCTACCCTGATTTTCAACCTGACAACTTAATCAATGCTTATAGTGAATATGCCGGATTGTCCCCTGCTAATATTCTTGCTACACGCGGTGCTGATGAAGGTATTGAATTGATCATACGTACCTTTTGTAAAGCCTATCAAGACAGTATTTTAATTTGTCCACCGACATATGGTATGTATGCCATTAGCGCAGAGAATCACGGCGCAAATATAATGCGAGTACCGCTAGTTGATAACCAACTTAATATTGAGGCTATAAAAGCTCAAGTGGGTAAAGTTAAAGTTATTTTTTTATGCTCACCCGGTAACCCAACGGGTAATGTATTAACCACAGATTCAATTCGAACCGTACTTGATGTGTTTGGTGATAGCGCAATTGTTGTTGTTGATGAAGCTTATATTGAATTTAGTCCTGAAAATAGTACCGCAAGCTGGTTAAAAGACTACCCGCAATTAGTGATTCTTAGAACGTTATCAAAAGCATTTGCCTTAGCGGGTTTACGCTGTGGCTTTACTTTAGCTAATGCTGATATTATCACTATGCTGAGTAAGGTCATCGCCCCTTACCCTATCTCTGCACCAGTAGCAGACATTGCCAGTAAAGCATTAGCAAAATTAGCGCTTGAACAAGTAAGTATCCGTGTTCAAGAAACGGTGATTTTACGTCGCCAATTATTTGATTGGCTGAAAGACCAAGAATGGTGTGCTAAAGTTTTTAACAGTGATGCAAACTTTATTTTATTTCGCGCCGTAGATACTGACACTAAAAACTTTATTTTCGATTGCCTAAAACAACAAGGTATTTTAATTCGCGACCAATCTGCGCAACAACAATTAGCCGATTGTTTACGTATTAGCATAGGTAGCGAACGTGAATTATCGCTCTTAAAACAAACGATTATTAATGCAGTAAAAGAGATATAAAATGCTCAATACAAAAAAACAAAACATACTATTTATCGACAGAGATGGCACTTTAATTGAAGAACCTGTTTCTGATAAGCAAGTAGATACACTTGAAAAATTGGTTTTTGAGCCTGACGTTATTCCAGTGTTATTAGCACTGCAAAAAAAGGGTTTCCGCTTAGTTATGGTGTCAAACCAAGATGGCTTAGGAACGACTAGTTATCCACAAGCCGACTTTGATTTACCTCATAACAAGATGATGGATATTTTTTCCTCACAAGGCGTTATATTTGACGATGTGTTACTTTGTCCGCATTTTGACAATGAGAATTGCAGTTGTCGTAAGCCTAAACTTGGCTTAGTAAGTGATTACTTACAGCAAGGAAAAGTAAACTTCGAAAACTCTTTTGTGATTGGCGATCGTGATACCGATATACAACTTGCTGCTAACATGGGTATTCGCGGCATAAAATATAATAAAGAAAGCTTAAATTGGTTGGCAATTTCAGTACAATTATTGAACCAACAAGAACGTGAAGCTAAAATTGTTCGTACCACTAAAGAAACCAATATTAACGTTGCGGTTAATTTAGACAAAGTCGGTACGGTAAAAATTAACACCGGATTAGGCTTCTTCGATCACATGCTTGAGCAAATTGCTGCCCATGGTGGTTTTTCATTGGTAGTCAGTGTCGATGGTGATTACCACATTGATGAGCACCACAGCGTTGAAGATACCGCACTGGCACTTGGTCAAGCACTAAGGAAAGCATTGGGCGACAAACGTGGTATCGGTCGTTTTGGCTTTGTTCTGCCGATGGATGAATGTCGAGCTGAATGTTCTATCGATTTATCGGGTCGTCCGTGGCTTGAATTTGATGCTGATTTTACTGATAACCGAGTAGGCAATATGTCGACGCAAATGGTTTCACACTTTTTCCGCTCACTTGCTGACTCTATGGCTATTACCCTGCACCTTTCAACAACCGAAGGTAATTGCCATCACCAAGTAGAGAGTTTATTTAAAGTGTTTGGTCGAGCATTACGTCAAGCCATTACGGTAAGTGGTGATGTGCTACCTAGCACGAAAGGTACCCTGTGATGTCTGTTGAAAAAGCAATGATGAACGTTATTGTTGATACTGGTTGTGCCAATCTTTCTTCGGTTAAGTTTGCTGTAGAACGTTTAGGCTTTCAAGTGACCATCACTGACGATATTACTCTTATTAAAAATGCCGACAAAGTGATACTGCCAGGTGTTGGCACAGCAAAACATGCTATGGCAAACATTCGCGCTAAAGGACTGGTTGAAACCTTGCAAAACTTAACTCAACCCGTATTGGGCTTTTGTTTAGGTATGCAGTTAATGTGTGACTCGTCAGTAGAAAGTAGCGATGGCAAAAAAGTTGACTGTTTAGGTATTATTCATACCGATATTATACCGCTCAATGCTGAAAATAATAGATTACCGCATATGGGCTGGAACACATTAACATCTGTTGACGATCACCCAGTATTTAAAGGCATAAATATAGGTGACTACTTTTACTTTGTTCATAGCTTTGCCGCGCCAATAAGTGAATACACCTTAGCAACTTGTCAATATGGCTCTAGCTTCTCCGCGGTGATTGCCAAAGATAATTTCATTGGCTGCCAGTTCCATCCCGAGCGTTCAAGTAAATTAGGCAGTAAAATTATTAAGAATTTTTTGGAGTTAGCCCTATGATGATCCCAGCAATTGATTTAATCGATGGCCAAGTCGTACGATTATTTCAAGGTGATTACAGCCAAAAAACTAATTACCAATACACAGTGCAAGAGCGCCAACAAGCCTATGCTAAATCAGGCGCAACCGTAATGCACTTCGTTGATTTAGACGGCGCTAAAGACTCAACAAAGCGTCAACTTGAAACCTTAAAGACCGTCGTCAAACATCCAACGATGACGATTCAAGTCGGTGGTGGAATTCGTTGTGAAGACGATGTTAAACAGCTACTGGCATTAGGTGCAGACCGAGTTGTCATTGGTAGTTTAGCGATTAAACAACCTGAACTTGTGACTCAGTGGTTAAAAACCTATGGATGTGAAAAAATTGTCTTAGCACTAGATATTAAAATTGATGCTGCTGGCAATAAAACACTCCCTACACACGGTTGGATTGAGGACAGTGGCGTTAATTTAGAAGACCTACTTGCTCAATACCAAAACGCTGGCATCAAACACGTACTTTGTACTGATATCAGTAAAGACGGCACGTTAACAGGCACCAATGTAGATTTGTATCGCGAGGTTTGTGCAAAATATCCTGACATTCAATGGCAAGCTTCAGGCGGTATTGGCAGCCTTGACGATATTAAGGCTTTAATTCCAACCGGTGTTAGCGGTGTTATTTTAGGTCGTTCATTACTTGAAGGTAAATTCACGCTTGAGGAGGCAATTGCATGCTGGCCAAACGCTTAAATTATGGGTTTGAAACCGTGAATTTTTTATTGTCCGAGCAAAGTACAAAGGTTGAAGTTTTATGTTAGCAAAAAGAATTATACCTTGTCTCGATGTGCGTGATGGCAAAGTAGTTAAAGGTGTTCAATTTAGAAACCATGAAATTATTGGTGATATTGTACCACTCGCCCAAAAATACGCAGCAGCTGGTGCTGATGAATTAGTTTTTTATGATATCACCGCTAGCTCTGATAATAGAGTGGTTGATAAAAGCTGGGTTAGTCGTATTGCTGAAGTCATCGACATTCCCTTTTGTGTTGCCGGTGGTATAAAAACAGAGCAAGACGCAAAAGAAATCTTAATGATGGGTGCGGATAAAATATCAGTGAACTCCCCTGCCTTACGTGACCCTAATTTGATTTCTCGTTTGGCTGATGTTTTTGGTCAACAATGTATTGTTGTCGGCATTGACAGTTTTTATGATGAAGAAACGGGGTTGTATCAAGTTTATCAATTTACTGGGGATGAAAATCGCACTCAACAAACCAAGTGGACAACCTTTGATTGGATCAAAGAAGTTCAGCAACGCGGTGCCGGTGAAATTGTTTTAAATTGTATGAATCAAGATGGTGTTCGCCAAGGATATGATATTGAGCAATTACAAAAAGCGCGTGCGGTGTGTAATGTTCCTTTAATAGCATCAGGTGGTGCCGGTGAAATATCGCATTTTGCTGACGTTTTCAAACAAGCCGATGTAGATGGCGCGCTTGCTGCAAGTGTTTTCCATAAAGGTATCATTGAGATAAACCAATTAAAACAAACATTGAAGAATCAAAATATAGAGATAAGATTATGCTAGTTACCCTAGAGAACATCAACGAATTAGCTTGGGCTAAAATGGAAAATTTAATACCAGCAATTATTCAGCATCAAGATACGGGTGCCGTTCTAATGCAAGGTTATATGAATGAAGCCTCCCTCAAAGCAACGTTAACAACGGGTAAAGCTACTTTTTTTAGTCGTTCAAAACAAGCACTTTGGGTGAAAGGTGAGACGTCAGGAAACTTTCTCAATATTAGTCAGGTTTTAACTGATTGTGATAACGATAGTTTGTTAATTGCTTGTCGACCACTGGGACCAAGCTGCCATTTAGGGACTGAGTCATGTTTTCCTGAACAAAAATTAACTCAGCAAAACTTCCTTAGCGAATTAGAGCAAGTGATTGCTAGTCGAAAAGGTTGCGATCCTGAAAGCAGTTATACCGCGCATTTATTTTCGCGAGGCACCACTAAAATAGCACAGAAAGTTGGCGAAGAAGGTGTTGAGGTTGCACTGGCTGCAGTTGCTGAAACCAAAGAAGACTTACTTGGTGAATGTGCTGATTTGTTCTATCACACACTCGTCTTACTTCAAGATAAAAATATTGAAGTGTCTGAGGTAATGGCAGTACTACAAAAACGACATAACAAATAAACTGAGTTAACTTTAAGATAGTTGTTTATAAAACGCTTTATCAACAGCTATCTTTCTTTAATTAAGCGGCTATACTCAATTTTACGTTTAAGGGTAATTTTTTAGAAAAGGAATTTTTATACGCGCCCAAGATAGAGATATTTAACACTCATGATATTAAAAATATTTACAAAATTAATAACGGTTATTATTCCCTTGCTCTTTATACAGAGTTCATTATTTAGTCCCCTTACAAAAGCAGAAGATATCTTAATCTTCATTCGTGATGATGTTTACCAAGATTATATGAGCTTCTTAGATGGTCGGGATGTGCATACAATTAAAAATTTTTCAGGAAAAAAAATTCGCCGCGATGTTGTCGATATGATTATCGCTCAGCAAGCTTTAAAAATAGGTGGTTTTGAACACAGCTTTAAATATGCTACTGGTAAAATTAACTTCAGAAATACCAAGATGTTGGCATCAGGACGCTTACTCATTAGTTTTGACTCTTATTGGCTTGCTGATGCCAAAGCACTTAATGACAGTGTTTATACTTCTGATGCAGTTATCCGTCAAGGCGAATACATTGCCGGCATATACACCAGCCCAAGTAATAGTGCTGTTTTAGCAATAACAGAATTTGAAGATCTGCAAAAATTTACTGCCGTTTCTACGCCAAAATGGCGTACTGACTGGCAAACGCTAAAGTTATTGTCTTTAAAAGAGCTGATCCAAGAAGATGAGTGGTTAAGCCAAGCTCGCATGGTAAATCTAGGTTGGATAGACTTTTTATTAATGCCTTTTAATTCGACACCCGATCAATCTTTTACTATGGATAAAATTCATTTAGTACCGGTAAAAGGTGTTGCTATCGAGCTCAAAGACAGTCGCCACTTTGTTATTAGTACGAAACACCCTCACGGAAAAATCGCATTTAAAGCCATTAATATCGGGTTAAAAAAATTACGAAATCAACATAGAATTGTACAAGCTTTTACACAAGCCGGATTTTTTGTAAGCCCTGATACAGTCAAAATATTAAACCGAAACTAATCTTAGTAATATCTACATATTATGTCCTACAGCCCTTATTCTACATGATTAAAAACTCAGTAATTCATTATTGCTATTGACATTTACAGAGAAGAGCGTATATTTTTCCAGCAGAAAATGGATGTTAAAAACAGCTAAGGAATAGCAATGTTTAAATACTGGTCAATAAAAAGTTATGGCACAAAATTATTGCCAACACTAGAACGTGATTTTGGTTGCAAAGAATACTATAGCGCCGCTGAAATTCGCATAACAATCTTTAAAAATAACTTCTCCCCCACCTACTTACCTTTAGGTTACATACTCTTTCTTGATGAGATCTCTTTAAAAGAAACGATGTATATCGAGTTCCCCCACATAGATATTAATGAATATCGACAAGAAATTTCAAATTATTTAATCAGTAAAAGTTATCATGGCTACTTACAGGTACTTCATCACTAAATCTCTGTGTTATGCCAATATGTCTCATTATCTGAAAACATCTACCGATGAAACCAGCTATTAGTACCTTAGATATTTAATATTTATAATATCTCAGCATTAAAGTCAGTAAGCTTATCTTGAGCATTAGCTTTGCTAATAAAGTAAACCCGCTAATTAATGAAATGGGTGTTATTAACTTTACCTAGTAGATAAATCATGAAAAAATAAACTGTTTCCTGATAATCACAATAGGTAAGGTTTAATGAAAATAGCTTGGCAAGTGAAGCATTTTAAAGCGCTCAATATCGATGAACTGTATGAAATATTAAAGCTTCGTATTGATGTTTTTGTGGTTGAACAAACTTGTTTTTATGCTGATATTGATGATATTGACCGGCACAAAGATACCATTCACCTCTTTTGTTACCTAGAGGGTAAGATCGCCGGCTACTTGCGTATTTTAGCAAAGGGCCAAAGTTACCAAGACTATATTGCTATTGGCCGAGTTATTGTTGCAAGTCATGCGAGAGGGACAGGTTTGGGTCACCAGTTAATGGCTGAGGCGTTAACCGTTTGTCAGCAATATTTTCCAGATCAACAAATTAAAATATCAGCCCAAGAGCACCTTGAAAGCTTTTATGGCAATCACGGTTTTGAACGTGTCTCTGCCATGTATCTCGAAGATGATATTCCGCACATCGCTATGTTAAAAGCTGACCAATAAATAAGCGGATATTTTCAACCCTTATTACATGCATAGCACAGGCATAGCGCTCAAATAAGCATTGCAGTATGCATGCTTATTTGAGTTATGTATTAGTTCAAAAGAGGGTAGTACTCGCTAAACTGCAGTGATAAATAAGCGGATATTCTCAACAGCTAGAATAAGCATAACAAGGAATAGTGATAACATGCCTACTTGACGCTGCTTAGAAACCCCTGTAGTTTTTGAAAGCCCTACGGCGTGCAAAATTCGACCAATAAATAATATCGCACCTAAAGCATGCAACACTATTGGGCTTGCCCCATTAACCTCATAAATACCTAACATTATCAAAACCATAGGAATATATTCAGCAAAGTTGCCATGTACGCGAATTGCTTTAGCAAGGGGTTGATGACCACCGTCACCAATACCGGCTTTAAAATGTAAACGTAGGCGAATAATATTGATGGCTAAACCAACAAATAAAAGCGCCAACAAACTCGTGTAGAGCCCTGTTATTGATAAACTTACTACCATGAAATTTCTTCTTATATTTATAGATGAGTGAATATAGTTTACGTTCTAAAATTAATTTTGATAGCTTAAAGACCATATTTTTAAGAAAGATTACCCGGTGTAATGTTCACAGCCAATAAAAAAAAAAATTCGCCGAAGCGAATTTTTTGTTAGGTATTTATAAGCTCGTTATTAGCTACTTATTAATAAAGGACTTATAACATCAACCGAGTTAATTTAATTCGTTAGCAAGTAAAGCACTGACTTCTTCTACAGGCTTAGTGCCGTCAATCGTTAAATACGAACATGCACCCGCTTTTGCTTCATCTTGATAGTAAGCCACTAATGGCTTAGTTTGCTCATGGTAGATACCCAGGCGTTTGCGGACTGTAGCTTCTTCATCATCAGGACGAATAGACAAGTCTTCAGCAGTATCATCATCTTTACCTTCAACTTTAGGCGGATTATAAACTAAATGATAGACACGACCAGAACCGGCATGAACACGACGACCACTCATGCGATCTACAATGACTTCATCAGGAACTTCAAATTCAACAACACTATCAACTGAAACCCCGTTATCTTTCATCGCATCTGCTTGTGGGATCGTACGAGGAAAACCATCAAGCAAGAAACCTGCTTTACAATCATCTTGTGCAATACGTTCTTTAACTAAACCAATAATGAGATCATCAGAAACTAATTGTCCAGCATCCATCACTGCTTTAGCTTTCTTACCCAAGTCAGTGCCTGCTTTAATAGCAGCACGTAACATGTCACCAGTAGATATTTGTGGAATACCAAATTTAGCCATTAGGAATTGTGCTTGAGTGCCTTTCCCAGCGCCGGGAGCACCTAATAAAATAATGCGCATAAAATCTTGCCTTATATGTTTAATATACTAATTAGGCTGTTGTACTGGCGTCAAAACTTCTCGAATATAACAGCCAAATGAGTATTTTTCGATTGTGCAACACTATACAAGTTCAATTGTAGTCAAACAAGTAGCATTACCGCTCTATCATCAAAAAAGGTACTAAAAAGCTATTTTTCATACTAAAGTCTATGCGATTATCGTGGTTATATAAGGCATTTAAAGATAATTCCAAAAAATATAATCAATAAAGGGACAAGTAAATAAAGACTAATGAGTCTTACTTATATAAAGAACAAACCTTGCGATACAAATATAATCTCCAAGCACTTGGATAACGAGTTAAATTTAAATGACCATTCACTAGTGTGCCACTTCATAGATAAGCATTACATTAACCATATAGCTTAGAGCCACCAAAAAAATGATTAAACACTCAATGATTTACCTTCACTAGAATCAGTAAAAGTAAAGCTTGCGTTGTAACCTACTGATGAGTCATTGTGGCTGGGCAAAAAAAATTAAAGTATTCACACTTCTACTTCTAAATGGTCAGCCCTATTACTTGTTTATAATATTAACGCTATAAATTCATGTAGTAATAATAAGTAGTTCCACAATCAGCTTTATGGAAAGCAGCGATGAATCAAATACATAAACGTTGTAGAAACTCCTTTTTCATCATTATATTTTGCTTTGTCGCGAATTTATTAACGATAACCTCTGTTCTTGCACAAAACATAGCGGGTAAAGATGTTGATGAAATAATAAGTTTGTTAAACCAACAACAATATTCAACTGACTATTTTCAAGAAAAACTATTGCCACGCCTAGCCACTATTGATGACGATAACCAAAAAATAAGCTTACTGATTCAATCCTGTGTTTACAGCATGTTTGCCGATCAATACAGTGAGGTAAAAATCTGTAGTCAGCGTCTCCGTATTTTAGCCAAGCAAATTAAAAATAAAAGTGCGATAGAGATTGCCACAATTTATTTAATCGTTGGTGAAGTAAACTTACGAGACTCATCCGACGTCGCACATAAAAAATTAAGTGCACTTTACCCAAGGTTAATGAGCACGCGCGCAAAAATTCATTATGATATAGCCTTTGCTATGGCAGCTATTAGAGAAGATTTTCCTATTTTAGAAAATCAGATACTGCGTAATAGTCTGCAAAAAATAATTGGACAATCAAATTATTCTTTCGAAGAATTTGCCATGCTTTGGGCACTCTCTGCTATTTCTAAAGATGCAAATGAATATGTTAATTTAACTCTGCGGTTATTACGCTCATCAAACAAACATAATTACGTAATTAATAAAGCTTCTTTTTTATATAATTTACAATGGCATTTAACCGGTGTTAACGAAATTATTATTGCCAATTATGTGGCTAATGAGTTATTAAAACTTGCAAAAAAAGAAACAGATAAAAGCAGTAAAGTGCTACTTTTATTAGCCTACTTAGATAATAAAGCCCGGCTTGAAGAAAATGTTTCTGCTGAGACAATAAACTATATCAAATCAGTAACCACCGATGATGAATTTTGGCAGGCTTGGTTAAATACTGTCCTGTCATTTTATTATGCAACTGAACAAAACGAGCAAATGTCACGGTATTATTTCGATGTAGCCAAGCACTACTTTGATGCACAACCCGACTTAGCTACCCCTGATGAATTTATAGAGATTGAATCAATACTCGCCTTTAACCGGAAGGACTATAGCAAGGCAAAAGCTTTACAAGATAAATTTTGGTGGAAAAAATACTTAACAATAAAAACCAACCAACAAAATAATATTATTGATGTTAGAAATACCCTCAAGAAGGTCATTGATGAAGAACAAAAAAGCAGAATAGTTGTCGAACAACTGTTATTGAAGTCTGAGCAAGCCAGTATCACATTGGCGACGGTATTATTTATTATTTTTATCTTAGTTATCTTTCAATACAAAATGTATCTAAAACTAAAACATGAAGTAGAAACAAGAGTTAAAGCTGAGGTGGGTTTGCGTGAGGCAAAATCATTGGCAATAGAAGCTAAGATAGATGCAGAAAAAGCAACGATGAAAGCAGAAAAGGCGAATCAAGCTAAAAGCGAATTTTTATCAAACATGAGTCATGAAATCCGCACACCAATGAATGGTGTTTTAGGCTCATTACAAGTATTAAAACAAGAAGATTTATCTGACTCATCAAAAGAGTTAGTTGATATCGGCATTATTTCCTCTAAAAATCTTATTACCATTATTAATGATATTTTAGATTTATCAAAAATACAATCAAACAATATTAGCTTAGAATCGCTGCCAACTAACATTGGCGAATTGTTCAAATCTATTATTTTAGAACTGTCTTTTTTAGCAAAACAACAAGGTATTGACTTAACTTTTACTATAGAAGAAGATCTTTGTACTTACTGGTTAACAGACCCGATAAGGTTAAGACAAATTATTGTAAATTTAATTTCTAATGCGCTTAAATTTACCCTTAAAGGTGAAGTTAGCATAACGCTTATGGAGAAACATGAGAAAGTGGTTTTCGAAGTCAAGGACACGGGGATTGGATTGTCACCAGCTCAAATTAAAAAACTCTTTATCCGTTATGAACAAGCAGATACTTCCACAACAAGGAATTATGGTGGTACAGGTCTAGGTCTGTCTATTGCCAAGCAATTAACAAACTTGATGGGAGGTGACATTAACGTCATTAGTAAAGAAAATGTTGGATCTGTTTTTAGTGTAGTATTGCCATTAAAGAAAACTACATTAAAAAGTCATAGCAAGTTAACATTGAATAAAACGCAAGCCCCACAAGCACAGGGATTTGATATTCTATTGGCAGAAGACAACAAAATAAATCAAAAAGTCTTTAATGCTGTTGTACGCCCGACTAAAGCAAACATTCGTATTGCAAATGATGGCATAGAGGCAATAGCAGAAATTGGCAAACTAATACCTGATTTAATTTTTATGGATATTCAAATGCCAAATATGGATGGCGTTGAAGCGTGTAAGGCGATTAAAAAAAGCAATCCAAATATCCCAATTATTGCCTTAACAGCGAATGTTATGGCTCACGATATTAAAAAGTACAAACAAGCAGGATTTGATGATTGTTTAGGCAAGCCCATTGACGTTCAGGAAATTTATACACTATTGCAAAAATTTTTAACAAGTGCCTAGACCAATAAAACAAATGATATTGATAACGCTTCTTTAAAAATTAACACACTTAGCTATAGAGACAAGTAACTTATGCATACTTACATGCTTAGTTAACTGTTAATGCCTTTAGGCTGCAAATACCCCATACGATAACGCCAATTTTATGATGGGATAATATAATTGTTACAGGTCAAAATAACAGGCTCTGCTAGCGTTCTCCTTGATATTGAATTGAGTATTAACGTTCAGCTTTAAATGAATGAACTCAAGTGAAAGCATATACTAAAATAGTGGGTCTAGTGGTTACTTGTTCAATTATATTATCGAAAAGCCCATGAATAAATTTTTTATCGCAATAATTGCTGCCATTATTTTAATACCAAGCCTCTATGCGGCTATTTCATCAACTTTATATACCTCTCAAGTTGAATGGCATAGTTATCAAGATGCGCGTGCGATGGACTCGACAAAACCAATTTTTGTCTTTGCTAAAATGCGCTTTTGTACCACTTGTGCTGCAATGGAAAAAGATGTTTTTACTGATCCCGCCCTAGCTAAAATATTGAATGAGCAGTTTATTCCTGTCAGAGAAACCATCAACTTTATGCTTTCAAGTTTTGTTTTTGACGATCTCAAAGATAACAAAGGCGAGCAGCTTACTTTTAGAGGATTTCCAGCAGTGATGATCGTTCGCGGTGACCAATATTCATTGAGTCATGGTTATAAAAGTATCGAGCAACTACAAACACTGTTTAATAAAGCCACAAATAAAGTAGACTGATTTAAATATAAAAAGGAGCCGAAGCTCCTTTTTCTTAATCTGTACACTGAAAAACATTAAAAGCTTACTTAGTAAGGCTCAACATTAATTTGTTTAAACGTGCAACAAAACTTGCTGGGTCTTTTAAGCTACCTCGCTCAGCTAACATCGCCTGTTCAAACAATACTTGCGTCCACTGATTGAATTTTTCATCATCAGTTTCATTGGCAACATGTTTTACTAACTCATGCTCTGCATTGATTTCGAAGATAGGTAATGCATCAGGTACTTCTTGTCCAACTGATTGCATAAGCTTCATCATCTGGCTGCTCATGTCGTGCTCATCAGCAACGATACAAGCTGGAGAATCAGTTAAACGTTGCGACAATTTAACATCTTTCACTTTACCAGCTAATGATGTTTTTATACGGGTAACAACAGAATCAAACTCTTGCTCAAGTTTTTCTTGCGCTTGTTTTGACTCTTCATCTTCCATATCACCTAAGTCTAAACCACCACGCGTGACCGATTGTAATTGCTTACCATCAACTTCTGTTAAGTGGCTCACTAACCATTCATCGATACGGTCAGACATTAATAATACTTCAATGCCCTTTTTACGGAAAACTTCTAAATGCGGGCTGTTTTTAGCCGCTTCAAAGCTGTCTGCAACAACATAGTAAATCTTTTCTTGTCCTTCTTTCATACGTGCTACGTATTCAGGAATTGAAACGCTTTGAACCGCAGTATCATGCTCTGTTGAGGCAAAGCGTAATAAGTTTGCAACTTGCTCTTTATTACCTTGATCTTCTGCTGGGCCTTCTTTCAATACTTGACCAAACTCGTTCCAAAATGACTGGTATTGCTCTTTGTCTTTTTTACCTAGTTTTTCAAGCATTTTAAGTACACGTTTAGTACAGCCTTTACGGATCGCTTGGGTAATTTTGTTATCTTGTAAAATTTCACGAGAAACGTTTAACGGTAAATCATTTGAATCTAATAAACCTTTTACAAAACGTAAATACGTAGGCATAAACTGTTCAGCGTCATCCATTATAAATACGCGTTGAACAAAGAGTTTTAAACCATGTTGTTTTTCACGGTTATGCATGTCAAATGGCGCTTTACTTGGAATATAGAGTAATGATGTATATTCTGTTTTACCTTCTACTTTATTGTGCTCCCAGACAAGTGGGTCGCCAAAGTCATGTGATACATGCTTGTAGAATTCTTTATATTCGTCATCAGAAACTTCTGATTTTTCACGAGTCCACAATGCAGTGGCTTTATTGACCGGTTCCCATTTTGCAGGTACTTCAGCAACCGCTTCAGCCGCTGGAACAGTAACATTGTCTTCGTCATCCTTAACTTCAGCAACAGCTTCAACACCAGGAACTGCTGGTGTTAACATTTCAACAGAAACAGAAATATGATCTGAGTACTTAGTTACTATTGATTTTAAGCGCCAATCATCAGCATATTCTTGCTCTTCTTCTTTTAAGTGAAGAATAATATCGGTACCACGATTAGTCTTTGAAATTTTAGCTGTGGTGAATTCACCTTCGCCAGCACTTGTCCATTCAACACCTTCGGATGCATCAACACCAGCAGCGCGAGAACGCACAGTTACTGAGTCTGCAACGATAAATGCCGAATAAAAACCAACACCAAATTGACCAATAAGTTGTGAGTCTGAAGCTTGATCGCCAGAAAGTTGCGAGAAGAACTCAGCCGTACCTGATTTAGCAATAGTACCTAAATGATCAATAATTTGATCATGCGTCATACCAATACCGTTATCAGAAATGGTAAGCGTATTATTTTCTTTATCGCAACTAACACGTACGCGTAAATCACCATCACCTTCGTATAGTTCAGCATTTGAAAGTGCATTAAAGCGAAGTTTGTCAGCAGCATCGGCCGCATTTGACACTAACTCACGTAAGAATATTTCTTTGTTTGAGTAAAGTGAATGGATCATTAATTTAAGTAATTTAGCGTTATCAGTTGCAAACTGATGATTTTCTTTTTGGCCTGTTTCTGACATTTGAAATATATCCTACATTTATCGGTGTTTAAAAGAGAGCATGCAAATATGATGCTCACGTTGATAGATAACATGTGGGGCTAAGAGAAATTATTTCAAGGGAATGTGATGTTTCTTAGGTAAAATAAATTTATAAATATGCTTTGAATATGAGTTCAAAGCATAAATTTACTCAATATTAGAATGAATAGCTCTTACGTCCTGATAAGGCATGAGATAAGGTATTACCGTCAACATATTCAAGTTCACCACCAACAGGCACACCATGAGCAATTCGAGAAATAACCACTTGATATTTTTTAGCCAGTTCGGCAATAAAATGTGCGGTAGCTTCTCCTTCAACCGTTGGATTGGTTGCTAATATGATTTCCTTAAACTTATCTGTCGCCAGCTGTTTCTCTAATATATCTAAGCCAAGATCATCGGGGCCAATACCATCTAGAGGCGATAAGTGCCCCATTAATATAAAATAACGTCCTTGAAACTCCCCTGTTTGTTCTATAGCAATAACATCACCAGGACTTTCAACAATACAGAGCTGCTGGTTTATAAGCCGCTTAGCACTTTGGCAGATTTCACAGGTATCATCTTCAGTAAAATTTCGGCATTGTGAACAATGACCAATATTTTCCATCGCCACTTTTAATGTACCCGCTAGCTTAGCGCCGCCAATACGATTACGTTCAAGTAAATGAAACGCCATACGCTGCGCCGATTTAGCGCCAACACCCGGTAAACATTTTAGTGAATTGATTAATTCTTGAACCAGTGGACTAAATTTCATAACAACCTTAAAACAATGTTTAGCTAATTTTCAACGCAGGCAGTTTATCAGTTGAAGCATAAAAACCAAGATAAATTATTCTCTCGTCACTAAAAATAATACGCTATGATAGTTCAAGAATAATTTTCAAAACGAATCGCTATGTTATCCAATATCTATATTACCTTAGCCTTACTCATGGTCAGCGCTTTTTTCTTATCACGATATTTCACTTTACCTAAAAATATTTGGCTGCTTTTTATTGCCCAACCCCTTGTTATGGCGGCATCACCTGTGATTGTTTTTATTGGTGGTATATTGTCGACCCGTATGGCAAGTGATCCCTCTTTAGCGACTCTACCCGTTACCGTGATGATTTTAGGGGTAGCCTGTGGTGCTATTCCTGCGGCTATGTTGGCAAAAAACAAAGGTCGCCGCTTTGCGATTTTTACCGGTTATAGTGTTGGTTTAGTTGCGACCTTAACGGCAATGGTCTCTGCACTTATTGCTAATTTTGAACTTTTTGTCTTTGCTGGTTTACTCTTTGGTATTAGTACCTCATTTATCCAGCAATTACGTTTTGCAGCAATTGAGAGTATTAAGGACGATAAAGATATTCCAACCGTGTTGTCGATTTTAATGCTAAGTGGCATTTTTTCGGCTTTTCTAGGCCCTGAAATAGCCGTAGTCGCAAAAGATTGGTTAGCATCTCCCTATGGATATGCGGGCTCATTTTTAGTGTTGGCTGGATTAATCGTTTGTGCGATGATTATTATGCTGAATTTTAAAAACACCCAGATTGAATCTCATCAACAAGTGGGCGACACTCGCCCATTGAGTGAAATTATCAAACAACCTATATTTATTATTGCAATATTATCAGCGGCCATTGGTTTTGCCTTAATGAGTTACTTAATGACAGCAACCCCCTTGAGCATGCACCAGATGAGCGGTCATAGCTTACACGAGACAAAATGGGTAATTCAAAGCCATATTGCCGCGATGTTTATCCCTTCATTTTTTACCGCTTGGTTAATAAAAAGGATCGGCTTGAAAAGCTTAATGTTAATTGGCACAGTGATTTATGCGTTAGTCGCTGTTGTGGCACTTTCTGGCGAGCAGGTTATGCACTATTGGTGGGCACTGATTTTATTAGGCATAGGTTGGAATTTTTTATTTTTGACCGGTACAACCTTACTGCCGCAAAGTTATAAGCCTAGTGAACGACACAAAGTACAAGCAATTAATGACTTTATTATTTTTGGCTTACAAGCAACTGCATCGTTACTCGCTGGTTGGGTTTTATTTAAAGCGGGTTGGCATACAGTAGTTCTTACGAGTATGCCCTTTATTGCCATACTCTTTGTGGTAACTTGGTTTTACTATATTAAAGACAGAAAAAAAGCCACCAACAAGGCAACTCAATCTTAGCGATACCAATAATAGCATCGACTTATTTACAGGTGGTCATCGTTGTCTGAAAGACCAACGCCAATAGAAAAAGTCATTTTGTCAGCTACCTCAAACTCTAGACCAGCGATGGTTTTATAAGCAACCTGCTGATTTTTTTCTTCACCAAAAAGTGCACTCTGGTTGGTGTGCACCGCACCAAGGGCTAGTTCAATAAATGGTGATACATTATCACTTAGGCTAACATAGTTAAAACGAGAAGTTGCCCATAATCCCAGTGATTGATAATTACCCGAAGAAACTTGCAGTTCTTTAGATAAATGATTGGCGTCAACATTTTCAGCTAAGCCACTAAAATGTGCTTTGGCATAATGAATTGAAACCTCTGTCACTAGCTGCCAGTCTTCATTCAATTGATAACGCTTACCGACACCAAGATAAACTTCAGGAACAAGATCAATTTGAGTTTCACTTAAGGCTAAGTTGGCCAAATTATCATAATGGCTTAGACCAAAACCAACAAAAGCATACGATTCATCATCAGTTGCTAATGCCGAAAAGCTTACTAGGTGACTCACTAAGGCTCCACAGGTAATCATTATCGCTATAGATTTGTTCATCATCATTCCTTGTTTATTGATCTTTTTCATAAAGTAAAATATCTCCTGGCTGACAATCTAGTGTTTGGCATATGGCTTCAAGCGTTGAAAACCGTATCGCTTTTGCTCGACCACTTTTAAGTACAGATAAGTTTTGTGGCGTTATGCCTACTGACAAAGCAAGATCGTTTAATTTCATTTTACGTTTTGCGAGCATAACGTCCAGTTCTATAATCATAGCCACTAGATAACTAACTCCTGCTCTTGATGCAAGCTAGTCGCTTCGCTCATTATCCAAGCTATCACGTATATCACTAAACCAATTAATAAAAATCTTAACTCATCAGAGCCTAAGCTTATGTATAACGATAACGTATCAGAAGCTCCTGAAAATCGTAAGACTAAGGTTACCACTATTGGATAAAGAAGCTTTAAGGCAATCCAAGCTAATAGCACAGTACCAATATTTTTAATACATTGAATATTGGCGACAGTGAATACTAAACCCTGCTGATATAAACCAAATAACTTAAACAAAGACCAATAAATTAAAAGGCTTGGCAACAAATCTGCACTGCCTAGTATAAGCAAAACGTTAAAACCTTCATCGGTTAAGGCTAACGCTAAATTTTCCCAGCTACCTGAAAAGTCGATATTGACCGCTGAAGAGATAAATGAAAAATTGTCAGTTAGCTCAAAAGTGCCTTCATTATTAACCCCAAATAGTAATAAAAACGTAAAGCTGAAAACTTGCATAACAACAAACAGTGCAACGAGTGCCCTAACTATTTTACTTACTTTGTTAATCCTATGATGCGCTAACATAAAATTTATAACCTAAATTCATTCAATAAGCCTAATATAGCAGAAGAAATATGCTTATCAATCTATTTTTATCGATAAACGATAAATAAATACTGTTATATAATTGCCCACTTACTTTAGTTAGCGCGAAAAACGATTCAATATCGATTCATCTTCCTCGCTAGGGAACAGCTTTACCATTTCTCGCTTCAAATAATCGATACCAATCTTCACGGCTATAATTAAGCTCTAGTGCTACTTTTGCAGCAATAATTCGCTCTGGTGT
The DNA here is from genome assembly GCF_014077465.1 of Colwellia sp. BRX10-4. Lineage (NCBI taxonomy): Bacteria > Pseudomonadati > Pseudomonadota > Gammaproteobacteria > Alteromonadales > Colwelliaceae > Colwellia > Colwellia sp. BRX10-4. The sequence goes on along the minus strand of NZ_JACGVZ010000018.1, from coordinate 35,955 downwards.
GGTCGAACCAATAATAGGAAATATCTTTGCGGGGTGTTTTAGTAACCAAGCAAGAATAATTTGCCAAGGTTGACAGTTATACACTTGTGCTTGCGAAGTTAACTCCTCGGCGATACGTTGTTCATCTTCAACTGAAAAGGTATTCCCCCATGCAGAATATGCAACGCCACCTAGCGGGCACCAGGCAATTGGCGATAGTTTATCTTGTTGACATTGATCCAAAGTGCCGTCATTTAATGCATCAACATTATGAATATTAATTTCTATCTGATTCACCAATAACGGCAAATCTAATGCACTTTGTAACATCGCTACTTGTGAGGGTTTAAAGTTACTTACGCCAAAATGCGCAACTTTACCGCTATCTTTAAGTTCCTTAAACGTTTCGGCGACTTCATTGATATCAAATAAATAATCAGGGCGATGTAATAAAAAAAGATCGAGTTGCTCGGTATGCAAACGCTTTAAAGAGCCTTCTACACTCGATAAAAGATATGCTTTGCTAAAATCATAGCGTGTTGGCGCATAAGTATTTTCATTGTTTTTTGGACGAATACTTGCTTTCGAGGTAAGAATCATCTTTTCTCGCAGGTGCGGCAATTGCTTTAACAATTCACCAAATAATTGTTCACTTGCCCCTTCACCATAAATGTCAGCATGATCAAAATGATTGTAGCCAGCATCAATCGCGCTCTGCACCGCACGTTTGCCTTTATCGATAGCATTAACTGATTGATCACCTGCAATTCGCATACAACCATAGATTAATCGTGATGACTGGAGTTCACTCTTACCTAAACTATAATTTTTCATTACAACTTTGCTCTCGTTTTATCGCTAATTGACTGACATAATAGCGACTTTATGGTTGTTATTCATCAACAACTCAATCACTGCATACGTATAAATAAGGTTTTTTTCATTGCAACATTTTATTTGGGATATTGATCCAGTTTTACTTTCTATAGGTCCTTTAAGCGTTCATTGGTATGGCGCGCTATTTGCTGCTGCTATTATATCGGGTTTACAGGTGATGAAATGGGTGTATCAAACAGAGCACAAAAACCTAGAGGCTCTGGACAACTTACTGATGTATTCTGTATTTGGTATAATTATTGGTGCTCGCTTAGGCCATTGTTTCTTTTACGATCCTCAATATTACTTTGCTAATCCTTTAAAGATACTGGCCATTTGGGAAGGTGGTCTTGCTAGCCATGGCGGCGGTTTAGGACTTATTATTGCATTAGGTATATACGCAAGAAAGTATCAAGAAAACTATTTATGGCTGCTCGACCGATTAGCTATTTGTACCGCACTCTTTGGTGTATTTGTTCGTTCAGCTAACTTTGTTAATTCTGAAATATTAGGCGTTGCCAGTGATACGCCTTGGGCTATTATTTTCGCGCGTATTGATAATATACCTCGCCACCCTGCGCAACTTTATGAAGCGATTGCGTATTTACTGATTTTTATTATTCTCTTCTTTATCTATAAAAAATCAAAAGATAAAACGCCAAAGGGTTCATTATTAGGCTTATTTTTAATATTAACCTTTACCGCTCGATTTTTAATCGAGTCAGTAAAAGTTAAACAAGCTGCCTACGAGTCGATTTGGGCGTTAAATACCGGGCAAATGCTGAGTATTCCATTCTTTATCGCTGGTATCGTTTTATTAATATGGTCGTTATCTGCCAAGAACAAACTAAAATAAGCTGAGTAGCATAATGAGTAAAAAATATTACGTGGTTTGGAAAGGTTCAAAAACGGGTGTCTTTGACAACTGGACAACGGTTCAATCAGTAACATCAGGGCGTGCTGATGCTCAATTTATGGGCTTTCCTTCACAAGTTGAAGCAGAAGCCGCTTTTAAGTCAACTTACACCAAAGCATTAACCCAGCGATCCTTAAAAACACCACCACGCAACGGAGCTAAATACCCCGCTGCGGCTAAAACTGCAAGTTCATCATTAAGTCGAGCAACAGCTTCAGCAAAACCTGCTAGCAGCACAGTACGCAGCGATCGTGAAGTCACTAAGGCTAATATCGATATTTATTGTGACGGTGCGTGTTCGCCCAACCCTGGAAAATCAGGGACTGGTGTCGCTGTTTATCATCAAGGTGAAATTCATAGCCTTTGGTATGGAGCCTATAACGCCAATGGTACTAATAACACCGCTGAGTTAATTGGTATGTTACAAGCCTTTAAATTGGCAAAAGCTTATATTGAAGCCAATCCTGATAAAACCATTCAAGTACTGTCGGATTCAAAATATTCCATCGACAGCATCACGAAATGGGCAACAGGATGGAAAAATAAAGGTTGGAAAAAAGCAAATGGCGAAGCGATTAAAAATCCAGAGTTAGTCAAGGTTTGCTATACACTCTATCAAGAAATTAAAAAACATATTGCTATCACTCATGTTAAAGGTCACGCGAATATTGAAGGTAATGAGCTCGCCGATCGCATGGCTGTTCTTGCCAGAACGTCACAAGAAATAAATTTTGTACAATATCAGCAAACAATAAATATTCGCGAAATATTAGCAACCGAAGCGGGATAATAGATCAATATATAATGCCGCCAGATAGTCAACGTTCTCATTGGTTAACTGCCGCCTTACCTCAAAATAAATAGGAAAAATGTAACGATATTCAATCGTTTCTTTTTTCCTTTTTATTTTGAGGTACTTTGCTCAATCCAAGCTCTACTCAACACTGTATTTCTTATCAGAAACGTAGCTTTTATCGATCGCTAAAATTATACAATAACTTGTTTATTCTCCCAATTAGGTATGAATAACGTTCAAGCAGGTATAGGAAGTTTTATAAAGACTCATAAAGGTATTCCAGCAAAATTACCCTTGCATTAAGCAAAATATCAAGCCGCTGACAAGTTCTTACTTTAACAGAAACCATGCAGGAGAACGCTAACTGGTCTGAAATGACTAATAGCTTGGTTTGTTCATTAGGTTAATGCGAGAGCAATACATAGGAAATTAAGCCTAGGCATAGACTTTTCAAATAGAATTGAGATAAAAGAATCGAGATAAAAGAATCTACACATAGAGCACTTTATTTAACCTTAAAGTTGATTCCGCGCATTAATCTACTTTAATTATGCTTATATAAACAATATAGTGTTAAATAACAGAGTGTAAAAATCTATATAGTGGAGATGATAAATGTCGGATAATAAAAAATACCGTTTAGTAACACGTAGTGATTTTGATGGTTTAGTTTGTGCTATTTTACTCAAACATATTAATTTAGTTGACGGTATTCTCTTTGTTCACCCCAAAGATATGCAAGATGGAAAGATAGCGGTTGGGCCAGATGATATTTCCACCAACTTACCTTATGTTGACGGTGTTCATATCGCTTTTGATCACCATCATAGTGAGACACTTCGTAATAAGAAACGAGATAACCATGTTATCGACCCTGATGCGCCTTCAGCTGCTCGCGTTGTTTATGACTACTACGGTGGCCTAGAAACTTTTCCCGCAAGCTGGACAAGCATGATGGAAGCGGTAGATAAGGGAGATTCAGCACAATTTAATAAAGAAGAAGTTTTGCATGCCAAGCGATGGGAATTACTTAATTTCATTATGGACTCACGCACAGGTTTAGGTCGTTTCAGAGAGTTTCGGATTTCGAACTATGAACTGATGATGGACTTAATTGATTTTGGTAAAGATCACAACATTGACCAATTACTCGCACTCCCTGATGTTAAGGAACGCACCGATCTTTATTTTGAGCATGAAGAAAAATTTATAGAGCAAATTAAGCGCTGTGCAACCATACACAATAACTTAGTTGTGCTGGACTTAAGAGAAGAAGAAATTATTTACTCGGGTAATCGTTTTGTTATTTATGCCTTATTTCCACAATGTAATATTTCAATACATGTTATGTGGGGGCTTAAAAAACAAAATACTGTTTTTGCTACCGGTAAATCTATTTTTGATCGCAGTGCAAAAACAAATGTCGGTGAACTTATGTTGAAATACAATGGTGGTGGACATAATGCGGCGGGAACCTGTCAAGTTCCACATGATCAAAATGAAGCTTGTCTTGCCGAACTTATTGCGACGATTAATGCCGATGGCTAAGTCGCATTAGTCAGACTCACGGCTCAATAATAGTTAACTATTGCCATCAAGAATGATGGCAATAGCAAATCGCTAATCAAAAATATTAATAACCTTTATTCCAGTCGATATAAAAAGGTATCTGGTCGTTACTTCGATATTGTTTAATATTATGGGTCACAATTTCACCGGCACTTTCAAAATGTGTCGGCGCAGAAATATGGGGAAGAACCGTAATTTTTTCATTCAACCATAAATCATCACTTTTATCTAAAGGTTCTTGTTCAAAAACATCTAGAATTGCATGTTCAAGGTTGCCATTGGCTAAGTGAATAATAAGGTCGTGATTAGCGACGATCCCCCCTCGAGCAAAGTTAATAATACTGGCGCCTGGTGGTAGGTTTGTCAGCAGATCATCGTTGATGAGTTGGTAGGTGGCTGAAGTAAGGGGTAGTAAACAAATTAAAATATCTGTTTGCTTAACCATAGTCACTAATCCCTCGTCTCCTGAATAGCATGTAATGCCATTAATTAACTTATCACTTTGACTCCAACCAAGCACATTAAAGCCATTATCATGTAAACGTAACGCGCTCAACTTGCCTAATTCACCTAAACCTAAAATACCTAAGGTGCGCTCTTGTGGCAGTAAATAGCGATGTTGTAGCCACTGTGCTGATTTTTGTTGTTGTAAGTATTTTGGCATATCACGATGTAGATAAAGCACCCACGTTAATACCGCCTCACTCATGGTTTGCGCTAATATTGGATCAATTAAACGCACGAGCTTAAAGCTTGGCGTTGGTCTATTATCGCTTAATTGCGAAACTAGCGCATCGACCCCTGCCCATAGGCTCTGTACCCATATGAGTTTGGGGTATTGTGACAAGATATCAGCATCTGGATTAGCAACAATAGCGATTTCGCATTGAAGTTTTTGCTCAACAGATAAGTCTTTATCAAGCTTAATAGCTTCATTTGGAAGCTTAGTGGATAATAGTGCTAACCAAGCATCTTGCTCTTGCTGGGCAAGTTGACTCACAAAAGTAATAACTGCCATTATTAAATGTTTCCTCTTACCATTATTCTTTTAAAACCATATCAATACACATTACGGCAGCAAGGATCAACTTTCTAATCGGGTGATCTTCAGGAACATCAGCAGAAATTTTTAATGCGTAATTATCTGCACTGGTAAATAACTCTTTACCTATGCCACCCCATTCTTTCGATATATGAGCAAGTTCATCATTGCCATCCATAAAGCGAAAATTCCAACCAACCCAGTTGCCCTTTAACTGACAGACAAGTTGGTCTTGGCTATCAAAGATATCGAATTTTCCGCCGATTGAAAATAATTTTTGTTTAAAGTAACCAACCGCATTACCGTCACAATCAAAAACAGTTACTTTTGAAATAAATAAAGAGATACCACGCTGAATTCGGATAATACGCTGATCGTCAGGCGTTCGTATTTGAACATCAAAAGGTGTCATGGTTTTATAGTCAGTGAAACGCAGCATTTTAGTAAAAAAGCCTAAATTCGGCTCTCGACATTCCATGATGATATTCCCTGTTTCAGGATCATAAATATCGTAATTATTTGCCGCTTTAAATAGGCCAACATGCTCTTTGATTATATAAGTATTCTTATTAATTCTAGTATTCATTAAACGCTCACTCCGTGAGTTTAGCTATTGTTGATATTACGAAAATCATTGATGATAATGGTTATCTTTGCTTTTACATTGATTAAAATGACCATTAAACTGTACAATTTGACGTTATTTAGTCGCTTTAATGACTTGCTCTAAATAGGTAGACATTTCAGTTAATACTTTATTCTGACTGGGTTTAATTGTGGCATATAACGCGTATAAAAAACTCTGTGTGTTATGTAATTTAATTAACCCTTGTTCACTTTGATAAACATCTTGCCATTGATTGAAAGGAGCAGGGTTAACCACTTTACTAAGCCAAAGGTTAAAATCATCAGCAGAGTATTGTGCTCGTAAAAAAACATATATAACAGCCATATCGATACGTTTTGACTCTCCTTGAATATATGAATGTTGATCATTAGCAGTAAGTTGGCTAGCTAAAGCGACCAGTATCTTATCGAGTTGCGCTTTGTTAACTTTAGGGTTTAACGCCAATTGCAGCATAAGGTCTGCAGCGTGAGCTATACTATGTTGCCAACCAGTTTTAGTTGAAAAACCGCGATAATCTTTTACATTAGTTAAAAAACTTGTACCTACATTAACTAAATAATCTCTTTGCTCAGCGCTTAAAAAAGGTGAGTGCCTATCGACACGAACCACTTCAGCTAAGACCAAGATTGAGAATGACTGATAGACACCAGAAGTGTCAGCTACTTTCGATTCTAAAACACGAGTTAAGTAGTTAAACATTTCAATATGTATTGCTTGGCTAAGGTGTTCGTTTCGCAACCAATAACTTAATGCTTCAAAAGCGACACCATCTATTATTTCAGCATCTGGGCTTGCTAAACAAGCCAATAATTGTAGTGCTAAAGCTTCTTTCTCTGCTTTGTTTTCAAGGATAAATTTATCTTCTTTGAGTTGCAGTAGATTTTTTTATGCCATTGCTTCGATAAACACTCTGTATTGACTTGCTGCGCATTGATCTGTACTTCATTAGCAGAAAAGGCAGAGCTACTGATAAAAAGCATCAATATTATTGGAATTTTTAATGAAAATTTCATTTAACATCCTTTTAAAGTTATTTAATTATCTTAAAAATAAGCACATCAGGATACCATCACATCTGCAAAAAAAACATAAAATGAAGACGTTAGTGAGGAGTATTGAGAAAGGATTTAAGAACGATAGTAATTAACAGAGTTACATATAGCAATTATTGGTGGATTAAACTGATCACTTGCTTATCAGCTAATGCAATTAACGTTTCTAATTCACCACTTTGTCGCAGACGCATTATTTCTTGGTTAATAAGAGGGACTAATTTTTTATTTTTCTGATGTATATAATGGTAAAGAGGAAAAACAGCTAATGGCATTTTTGCAGGAATTATGTTTTGGTAACCCAACTTTTTCAAGATTAGCTGACCGCCTGTAGTATTGGTCAAGACAACATCAACTAAGCCACTTTGTAATATTTTAAACATATTTTCAGTGCTATTCATTTCGACAACATGACTTAAGCCATTCGTTATATTATCGGTGTGTTTTACACCTCTAATTTTGGCCAATTTATATCTTTTTAAATCATCTTTACTGACAATATTGAGCTGCTTACTTGCGAGGCTAAATGGCATAGTTTGCAAAGAATAATAAGGAGTAGGAACTCTGATCATTTCTTTGTTCTCATCTGCGTAGGACCAAATTCTCATTATTTCGCCATCACTTTGCTTTATACTCGCTAATAATTCCGCTCTTTTAGCAGGTAAAGGCTTAATAGTAATATCTATTCCAATATTTTTATAAATTTGAGGTAAAACGATTCGACCGACTTCTTGTTCAATCAGTAATTCAATAGAAGCAAAATTGTAGTGGAGAGTTATAGGCAGTACTAGAGGACTATTTTTTGGATTAATTGCTGAATTTTCATATAAAATATAAGTAGGGGTAACAATCGATTGAGCAAGTACATTTGGAGACACCATCAAAATGAAGCATATACCACTAAGTAAAAAATAAAGACTGAATATTACCTTCACTTAGACTACCACCTTCAAATTAATGCTTATAAAATATAAGGTTATTGGTAACTACCTCCTTGTTTTTTTTGCAAAATTGACTTAATAGCAGCAACATTAGCGATGTTAAACGCTTATGCACAGCCTATTCGATACGACTATAATATAAATTAGCGAGTAAAATGACAGGTAAAACCTTAAACTGCGCCCCCGCATAGCTTGCTCACTCCAATATAATGGCTATCTAGTGGCAGATAACAATATTGAAAAACGTTAACAATCGGGGTGAAATGCAAACAATCTGGTCAGAATTTAAACACATAGACCTGCTACTCGATATAATTAGCCCGGTCCGGTGAAACTCGTTTCACAAAGGCGCGACTTCGCGTCATACCAGTCGTGACTTATTCATGGGTCTGCTTTTTCATTCTCTAGGTTGCATATTAGAGACTTACGCAATGAACAACACTTAACGTTTTTACACACTGCCCTGGCATTTTATTAGCAATGCTACAGCGGCAATAAGACAAGCTACATTTAAAATAAAAAAACCCGCTAGATAGCGGGTTTTAAAGGTAAATTAATCAGACTAAACTTACTGATATAAAATAATCATCACTGATATTTATTGTACCGGGAGATTAATAGTACCCGTAACAATATCACCCGCTTTTGTTTGATAAGCATATTCAAACGTTAGACTATTTTCCGAGCTATCTAAATTATCAGAAGCGTATATAGACGTTGAGGCGCGGTAAACTTTCTGATTGTCTAATTGAGCGGTTCCTGTTTCAATCGACGTTTGAAGACTTTCGGTAATTAATGTTTCATTTTCAGCAAGCTTGACTAGTCCCAATGGTGAAACATTATTAGTATTACTATCTCTAACAAGAGTAAAGTTTCTTACTGAATTATAACTGACGCCGTCTTCTGTTACCGAGTAAAGACGCATTGAAAAGCTTTGCAACGTTTCAATTGATGATGGTAGATATAAATAAACACTGCGATCATAATTTGAAGGTGAAGAACTATCACCCGCTGAATTGGAGAGAGTAATCGCATTTCCGTTGCTGGTAAAGTTATTGTTATCTAAATGCACGTCATTAATATCAAAGTCATCATTATTTTCGATATAAAACGAAAGTGAATCATTATAAACATCGACAGACTTTTCTGTAGACTTCACAACTAAGTTACCGACATTGTATTGGTAATTTTGGCCTTTAGACAAAGAGTTAACCGGCGTAATCGTAAGTTTAGTGTCATTTAAACTAGTCTCAAATGAAACAGGAATATCTACCATGCCACTAACAACTGTAGTGCCGGGTAAAATAACATCAGTCGATGAATCATTACCTTTAACAACAGTAAAACCAGAAGTATTAATAAGTGACAAGCTATTTACTGATGTGGTGATAGCTTGAGAGTAGAATATACTGAAACTTTTATCTATATAGTTTACTTCATTTGCCGCAATAACGACCTCTAAAGAAGAACTATCATTAGTCACAATTCTTGGCATAACGGCTAACTCAACAACGTCAGTATTAGCGATATTATAACAACAGTTTTCTAAAGCACCTGAAATGTTGACTCTTAAGCTGTCATCATCGTTCTTATTCAGTGATATTGAAGCACTTTGATAAGAGATATCGTTTGCCATAAATGAAGGGATTTCTACTTGTGAGTAATCACCAAACATTGCTGATATTACATATTGTTGTGTTGCAGCATCAAAAGTAGAAGTCGTCTGCGTACCCGCAGAGTCTGTTGAGAATAACTCAGCACCTAAAAGAACATTCGCACTTGCATCAATCATTGTAATGCGAAATTCAATCTCTTTTAACGGCATTTTTTCTTCAACATAAAGCGTTAATGATTCATCACTATTCGATGATAAAAAATATAATTCATTACTACTAATGTTGTTATTTAACTCAGGATTATAATCTATTTCACCATCTTTATTGAGATCTAAGTTGGCTCTAACCATAATATTGAGAAACTTTGGTATGGTGATATGGTAAACGCCATTGGCTTCATTATAAGTTGAGTGATGTTGATACTTATTCGATCTTGAACTGGTACCGTAATGAGATGAAGCTTTAAACGCTAATCCAGTAAGAGGCAATCCTGATGTTTTATTAATCACCGTTATTTGCATATCTTTAGCTGTAGAAACTTCAAATTGACCAAAATCATTGGCCGTATTGACTGCATTTGAATGACCCGTATTAATGAAATATGCACGTGATAAAAATTCATTATTGCTACTTTCAATAATCATTTCAATATCAGAATTAGCAGGAAGGTTTTCTAATTTAAACTCGCCACCGTTGAAGCTAACGCTATCGACGAGGACAACATCAGCGGCAATAATTGTAATGTTCGAGGTTGATACGGCTTGGTTATCCAATGCATTAACAACGATACCCGTTAATGTAACAGAAGCGGCAGGAGTACCAGGAATGATAGAATTGTTAGTACCACTAAGAATTTCATTTTGTGCTTGGATTACTTGCACTACATCTTCGTTATTATTGTCGTTTTCTACTTCTAAACATGCTGTTAATAAACATAAAGAAACGCTTATCATCACTAGATTTACATACTTCAATTTTACTTTCCTTTTAAAATTTAGAAGGGAAATAAAATTAAACAATCTTTGTCGTATCGAATTCCCTTCAATAGAGTAAAAATATTAACATAAAATCAAGCAAAATTTAACAAGCTTAGTGTGATTATTGATGTTAATAAGAAATAAAATAGGATTTAATATCAGAATAGTTAATTAACATACTAATTATCTCCCTAGTTCCGTATAAAAAATTATAGAATAACGGCTTGGGGGTTGCGATATGGTTTAATGCGAGCTTATGCAAAAGCGCTCTCTGAGCCTAAAGAGGCTTAGGCGTTCATCCCTTCTTTTGGAGAAGTCAGCCTACTGACAATCAAACCCTTTAACAAAATCAAAGCTAGTAAATTAAAGTGAGTGTCCATTTAATCTCTCCTACCCCCAAACTCCGTCATCCTGAAATTGTTTCAGGATCTCGACCTTAACAACTCCAAGACCAGATACTGAAATAAATTCAGCATGACGAGAGTGGGAAATAAAATAATTCAGAACGACGAGAATGGTAACTTTAATAAATTCAGCATGAACTCAAACGGCGTCATCCTGAACTTGTTTCAGGATCTCGACCTTACAACTCCAAGCCCAGATACTGAAATAAATTCACCATGACGACAATGGAAATGAAATAATTCAGAACGATGAGAATGGTAACTTGAATAAATTCAGCATGAACTCAAACTCCGTCATCCTGAACTTTTTTCAGGATCTCGACCTTAACAACTCAAACCCCAGATACTGAAATAAATTCAGCATGACGACAATGGAAATGAAATAATTCAGAACGACAAAAGTGGATACTGAAATAAATACAGTAAGACAATATGTTAGTTAATTTCAAGATTATCGGGACTTTAATAGGTTTTTTTATACGGTCAAATGATGGATGAGTAAATTTACACAGTATTAAAGATGAAAGTTCAAGCAAGAGAGAGTTTATGAAGACTAGAATGTACAATGCATAAGTATTTTCAAAAAGAGGCAAATAGGGATAGAAAAACAATATGGTAAGGTTAAGCTGATATCTGTTTATATGAAAGTAATATTAGAATACTGTTGCTTGATGTTGAATGGTTTAATGTTGTTACTTAGATTCAAGAAAAATATTCAGTTGCATTGAATTATCGAAATATAGAGCACAACAGGTATTTAAAAAAACCCACACTCTCTTATTGAGAATGCGGGTTTTTATTAAGAATTACAAATGAGCAGCGTTAGCTTACCAACCTGTTTTTTCTTTAAGTGCTACGCCGATATCAGCTAAAGAACGAACAGTTTTAACACCAGCCGCTTCTAATGCTGCAAATTTCTCATCAGCTGTACCTTTACCACCGGCGATAATCGCGCCAGCGTGACCCATACGCTTACCTTCTGGTGCAGTAACACCAGCAATGTAAGATACAACAGGCTTAGTAACGTGTGCTTTGATATATTCAGCCGCTTCTTCTTCAGCAGTTCCGCCAATTTCACCAATCATTACAATTGCTTCAGTTTGTGGATCGTTTTGGAACATTTCCAATACGTCGATGAAGTTAGTACCTGGGATAGGGTCGCCACCAATACCTACACAAGTAGATTGGCCAAAACCTGCATCAGTTGTTTGCTTAACGGCTTCGTAAGTAAGCGTACCAGAACGTGAAACAATACCTACTTTACCTGGTAAATGGATATGACCAGGCATGATACCAATCTTAGTTTCGCCAGGAGTAATAACACCTGGGCAGTTAGGACCGATCATACGAACGCCTGATTGATCAAGCTTAGCTTTAACGTCAACCATATCTAAAGTAGGAATACCTTCAGTAATAGTAACGATAAGCTCGATGCCTGCATCAATTGCTTCTAAAATTGCATCTTTACAGAAAGGAGCTGGAACATAAATAACTGTTGCTGTTGCGCCAGTTGCTTCTACAGCTTCACGTACTGTGTTAAATACTGGTAGGCCTAGATGCGTTTGACCGCCTTTACCTGGGCTTACGCCACCAACCATTTGTGTACCGTATTCAAGTGCTTGTTCTGAATGGAATGTACCTTGGCCACCGGTAAAACCTTGACAGATTACTTTAGTATCTTTGTTAATTAAGATAGACATTATTTGCCCTCCGCAGCTGCTACAACTTTTGTCGCTGCATCAGTTAATGACTCAGCAGCAATGATATCTAAGCCAGAGTTTTTAAGAACTTCACGACCTAATTCAGCATTAGTGCCTTCTAAACGTACTACAACTGGTACTTTAACGCCTACTTCTTTAACCGCACCAATAATACCTTCAGCAATCATGTCACAACGTACGATACCGCCAAAGATGTTAACTAAAACAGCTTTAACATTGTCGTCAGAAAGAATGATTTTGAATGCTTCAGAAACACGTTCTTTCGTCGCTCCGCCGCCAACATCTAAGAAGTTAGCTGGCTTGCCGCCGTGTAGATTTACGATATCCATAGTACCCATTGCTAGGCCTGCACCGTTAACCATACAACCAACGTTACCGTCTAAGGCTACGTAGTTTAATTCAAAGCGTGCTGCATGTGCTTCACGTTCATCTTCTTGAGATGGATCGTGGAACGCGCGCATTTTAGGTTGACGGTATAAAGCATTACCATCGATACCAATTTTGCCATCTAAACAATGAAGATTACCTTCGTCAGTAATAACTAACGGGTTGATTTCTAATAAGGCGAAATCAAAATCTTCAAACATTTTTGCAAGACCTAAAAAGATCTTAACAAATTGCTTCATTTGCGTTGGGTTTAAACCTAACTTAAAGCCTAATTCACGAGCTTGGTAAGGTTGAGCGCCAACAAGTGGATCGATTTCAGCTTGATGAATTAACTCAGGAGTCTCTTCAGCAATCTTCTCAATATCAACACCGCCTTCAGTAGAGGCCATGAATACGACTTTACGACTTGCGCGGTCAACAACAGCACCAAGGTATAATTCGTTAGCAATATCAGTACAGCTTTCTACTAAAATTTTAGCAACTGGTTGACCGTTCGCGTCAGTTTGGTAAGTCACTAAGTTCTTACCTAACCAGTTTTGAGCAAAATCTTTGATTTCTTGCTTAGATTTAACTAGCTTAACGCCGCCCGCTTTACCGCGACCGCCTGCGTGAACTTGAGTTTTAACAACCCACATAGTGCCGCCGATTTTATCAGCCGCTTCTGCAGCTTCCTGAGGTGTATCGCAAGCGAAACCTTCAGAAACTGGTAAACCATATTCAGCGAATAATTGTTTCGCTTGATACTCATGCAAATTCATGGTGTATTTCCATTTATCTGTGAATGATGATGACAGCTGTTCTTAGTTATAAATATAAGTAAAATCTTAATTTTAATCATAAATATAAATAAAATTCGCTATCATCGAAAAAATTTGATCGATTATAGTATAAAAGCTCTAAGGAACAAAGTCCCCAGAGCTAATACTATAGTCTAAATCAAAAGATTTAATATTCTCGATTATATATCAAGAAGTAGACGTGTTGGATCTTCTAACAAGTCTTTAATTGCCACTAAAAAGCCAACAGATTCTTTACCATCGATTAAGCGATGATCATAAGAAAGTGCTAAGTACATCATAGGAAGTATTTCAACTTTTCCATCAACAGCCATAGGTCTGTCTTGGATTTTATGCATACCTAAAATAGCCGCTTGCGGTAAGTTTAAAATAGGTGTTGAAAGTAATGAACCAAAAACACCACCGTTAGTAATAGTGAAATTACCGCCGGTCATATCTTCAATTGAAAGCTTTCCGTCGCGACCTTTTATTGCTAAGTCACGAATACCATTTTCAATCGCTGCCATACCTAATTGATCTGCATCACGTAATACTGGTGTTACTAAGCCACGTGGCGTGGAAACAGCAATTGAGATGTCAAAAAAGTTATGATAAACAATATCGTCACCATCTATTGATGCATTAACCGCTGGAAAGCGTTTCAATGCTTCAGTAACCGCTTTAACATAAAATGACATAAAGCCTAAGCGCGTATCATGCGTCTTCTCAAAAAGATCTTTATATTGCTTACGAAGATCCATAATTGGCTTCATGTTAACTTCGTTAAACGTTGTTAGCATTGCCGTTGAATTTTTAGCTTCTAATAAACGTTTGGCAATTGTCTTGCGTAAACGTGTCATAGGTACACGTTTTTGCGTACGTTCGCCTAAATCTTGTGCAACAGGTGTCGCAGCAGCAGTTTTTGCCGCTGGAGCTGCTGTTGCAGGTTTATTAGCCGCTGCTTCAACATCTTCTTTAGAAATACGTCCACCTTTACCTGTACCTCTAACATTAGCGGCTGTTAAGCCTTTTTCTGTCATTAAACGACGAACAGAAGGGCTAGCTAATTCATCAGAGCTAATCGCATCTTCTGAAGTAGCTGCAGGAGCACTTGTTGTTGCGCCCGCATTAAGTTGGCCAATAACTTGTGAACCTAATACCGTGTCACCTTCAACGTGGATTATCTTACCAATCACACCATTATCTTGAGCAACAACTTCTAGAACAACTTTATCCGTTTCGATATCAACCAAGTTTTGGTCAACAGAAACTGTATCACCCTCAGCAACATGCCAAGTAGCAACTGTTGCATCTGCAACAGACTCAGGTAAAACCGGTACTATGATGTCGATAACTTTCACTGCTGTTGTCGCTGGAGCTGATTTTGCCGCTGCAGGAGCTGAAACATCAGCTGATGCATCGCCTTCAGTGAGGATTGCAATGACTTGCTCGCCTAATACTGTTGCGCCTTCGGCTTGAGAAATCTCAGTGATCACTCCGTCAACGACAGCTTGTACTTCAAGCACAACTTTGTCAGTTTCAATATCTACTAATACTTGGTCACGTGAAACTTTATCACCTACTTGAACATGCCAAGTAGCTACGGTTGCATCAGCAACAGATTCAGGTAAAACGGGAACCTTAATTTCGGTGGTCATTTATTTTATTCCTTACTCACTAGTCTTCAACAGATAGCGCGTCATTGACTAGCGCTTGTTGTTCTTTTACATGGACAGACATATAACCTACAGCTGGTGCTGCAGAGGCCTTACGACCAGCATATGTCAAATAAGTACCTTCAGGTATTGCCGCTCTAAAGTGATGCTGTGAACAATACCATGCACCTTGGTTTTGCGGTTCTTCCTGACACCAAACGAATTGCTTAACATGCTGGTATTTGGCCAACTCTGCTTGAAGCTCTTCTTCTGGAAATGGATATAGCTGCTCGATTCGAATGATAACAACATTTTCTTGCTCACTCTTGCGACGCTGATCAAGTAATTCATAGTAAACTTTACCACTACAAAAAACGACGCGTGTGACTTTTTTCGGGTCGATATCATCAACTTCACCAATGACATTATGAAACACACCTGTCGATAACTCTTCTAATGAAGAGACCGCTAAAGGATGTCTTAATAATGACTTAGGCGACATAACAATCAATGGACGACGCATAGGACGAACAACTTGACGGCGTAGCATGTTAAATACTTGCGCAGGTGTTGATGGCACACAAACTTGCATATTATGATCGGCACAAAGTTGTAAGAAGCGCTCTAATCGTGCAGATGAATGCTCAGGACCTTGACCTTCATAGCCATGAGGCAACAACATAGTTAAACCACATAAACGGCCCCACTTTTGCTCACCCGAACTAATAAATTGGTCAAAGACTACTTGTGCACAGTTAGCAAAATCACCAAATTGCGCTTCCCAAATAGTAAGCCCTGCAGGCTCTGCTGTGGTATAGCCATATTCAAAGGCAACTACTGATACTTCTGACAACACTGAGTCATGAATATCGAATGGACCTTGTCCTTCGCGAATATTTTGCAAAGGTAAGTATTTGCTCGCATCATCTTGGTTATGTAAAACAGCATGACGATGGAAAAAAGTACCGCGACCAGAGTCTTGCCCAGTAATACGAACACGTTTACCTAAATCAACAATCGAGGCATAAGCTAAGTTTTCTGCCATACCCCAATCGAGTAATTTTTCACCCGATGCCATTTTAACACGATCATCATATATCTTCTTAACACGACCTTGTACAGGATGAGTCTCAGGATATGTTGACAATTTACTGGCAAGTTCTTTCAGCTTTTCAACAGAAATTTCTTTATCGTAATCATCGTCCCACTCATGGCCAAGGTATGGAGTCCAATCGACAGAATGTTCTGTCATAGGTCGCCATTGTTCAACCGTACACTGACCTTCGTCTAGCAATTTACGATAATAAAGGGTTAATTCATTCGACTTATCTAAATTGATTGAACCCTCTGTATCAAGTTGCTGTGCATATAATTGACGAGGTGTCGGGTGTTTCTTAATTTTTTTGTACATCAATGGCTGCGTTGCACTAGGCTCATCAGCTTCATTGTGACCATGACGACGGTAACAAACAAGGTCGATAACGACATCACGCTTAAATTCGTTGCGATAATCAAGGGCAATTTGTGTTGCCAAGATAACAGCTTCTGGGTCATCGCCATTAACATGAAGAATCGGTGCTGAAACCATTTTTGCAATTTCAGTACAATATTCACCACTGCGCGTATCTGCAGGATTAGACGTTGTAAAACCGACCTGATTATTAACAACGATACGTATCGTTCCGCCAACTTTAAATGCACGCGCTTGTGACATATTAAAAGTTTCTTGAACAACACCCTGACCGGCAATTGCAGCATCACCATGAATAGTAACAGGAAGAACCGTATCACCGACTTTATCACCACGTCTGTCTTGACGCGCACGGACTGAGCCAATAACAACGGGGTTAACAATTTCTAGATGCGATGGGTTAAAGGCCAAAGCTAAATGAACATTGCCACCAGGCGTTACAAAATCTGATGAGTAACCTTGGTGATATTTAACATCACCTGAAGATAAAATTTCATCGTGTTTACCGCCAAACTCATCAAATAGCTTTGATGGATTTTTACCCATCACGTTAACTAAGACATTTAATCGGCCACGGTGAGCCATACCAATAACAACTTCTTTAGTGCCTTGTGTGCCAGCACGAGAAATAAGTTCTTTCAGCATAGGTATTAACGCATCACCACCTTCAAGGGAGAAACGTTTAGCGCCTGGAAACTTTGCACCAAGGTATTTACAAATACCATCAGCAGCGATAAGGCCTTTAAGAATTTCTTCTTTTTGCTCGACAGAAAATTTTGCTTGCGACTGAACAGACTCTAAACGTTGTTGGATCCAACGTTTTTCATCGGTGTCAGTAATGTGCATATATTCAGCACCGATAGAACCACAGTAAGTAGTTTTAAGGGCATTGTATAAGTCACCTAACTTCATCGCATCTTGGGAAGTAGCAAATGATCCGACATTGAACTCTGTATCAAAGTCGTTTTCTGAAAGTTCATGATGCGACAGTTGTAAATCGCGTACCTTATCTCGCTTCCACAAACCTAATGGGTCAAGGTTGGCATTTTGATGTCCACGAAAACGAAAAGCATTAATTAGTTGTAAAACTTTAACTTGTTTGGCATCACTGCTACCAGAAACAACAACAGTTTTATGGGATTGCTTAGCTAATTCTTTAAATTCATTGCGGATTTCAGAGTGCCTGAATTCTAAGTCAGCACCTTCAATTTTTGGAAGTTGTTGGAATAACGTTCGCCATTCTGCAGAAACAGATTGGGAGTTATCCAAATAAGATTCGTATAATTCTTCAATGTAAGTAGCGTTAGCACCACTTAAATGAGAAGACTCTAACCAAGCCTTCATTGTACCTTCGGGCATTGCCTGTTCCTTTATGGGATAAAAGCAATAAAAAAATAAACAATTATCGTTAGCAAGTCAACTAGACTAATGGCTAATTGTCATCTGCTAATGATGACTATTCCTGTTTTAAAACACCAAAGTGCTAGATAATTTCATCTAACACTCTGCTATTTAATTTTATACTGCGCGTGAAATCAACATCGACTTAATATGGCCGATAGCTTTCGTTGGGTTTAATCCTTTTGGACAAACATCAACACAGTTCATAATACCATGACAACGGAATACGCTGTAGGCATCTTGCAAACCATCTAAACGTTCTTCAGTTGCAGTATCACGGCTATCAATTAAAAAGCGATAAGCATGCAACAAACCTGCTGGTCCAATAAACTTATCTGGGTTCCACCAGAAAGACGGACAAGAAGTTGAACAACAAGCACATAAAATACACTCATATAAACCATCAAGCTTTTCACGCTCTTCAATAGACTGAAGATGCTCACGTGCTGGAGGGTTTTTACCATCATTAATTAAGAACGGCTTGATTTTTTCATATTGATTATAGAACTGCGTCATATCAATAACTAAATCACGTACTACCGGTAAACCAGGTAAAGGGCGTAACACTATTTTCTTTGCTGGAACAGCCGATAATGGTGTAATACAACCTAAACCATTCTTACCGTTAATATTCATACCATCAGAGCCACATACACCCTCACGACATGAACGACGGAAAGATATAGTAGTATCTTGCTCTTTTAATAAAATAAGTGCATCAAGTACCATCATATCTGAGCCTTCTGGAATATCCAGCTCATAATCTTTCATATAAGGTGCATTATCAACATCAGGGTTGTAACGATAAATCGAAAAAATTTGTTTCATTGCAATGCTCCTATTAATATACGCGGGCTTTCGGTGGGAAAGCTTCACGGTGAACGGGTTCCATATTTACTTTACGCTTAGACATAGCTTGTGTCTCTGGCGTATAAATACTATGGCATAACCAGTTTTCATCATCACGAACAGCAAAATCTGCGCGCGCATGAGCACCACGTGATTCAGTACGGAAATTAGACGCTTTAGCTGTACAATAAGCTGTTTCCATCAAGTTATCTAATTCTAAACACGCGATACGTTGCGTATTAAATTCTGAAGACTTATCATCGAGGCTCGCATGCTGAAGACGTTCACGGATATCAGTCAACTCTTTCATGCCTTCAGCCATAGCATCACCTTCACGGAATACCGAGAAGTTAAATTGCATACATTTTTGCAAATCTTTACGTATTTCAGTTGGACTTTCTCCACCTTTCACAGATGACTCCCAACGATTATTACGTGCTAATGAAGCTTCTAAGTCAGACTCAGAGGCATCTTTTCCGCTTTGCGTATCATTTAGGTAAGTGCCTAAGAAATTACCCGCTGCACGGCCAAAGACCACTAAATCAAGAAGAGAATTACCACCTAAACGGTTTGCACCATGAACAGATACACAAGCGATTTCACCAACGGCAAACAACCCTTCAACGATAGTTTCTTTACCCGTTTCTGGGTTAAAGTTAATCGCTTGGCCATTCACATTACAAGGAACACCACCCATCTGATAATGACAAGTTGGTATAACTGGAATAGGTTCTACTGCTGGATCTACGTGTGCAAATGTTTTAGATAAATCACAAACACCTGGTAAACGTTTTTCAAGCGTTTCACGGCCTAAATGATCAAGTTTTAGTTTAAGATGAGGACCCATAGGACCGTCAAAACCACGACCTTCGCGGATCTCTGTCATCATAGAACGAGCAACTACGTCACGACCGGCTAAATCTTTAGCATTTGGTGCGTAACGTTCCATGAAACGTTCGCCGTCTTTGTTAAGCAGGTAACCACCTTCTCCACGACAACCTTCAGTAACAAGCGTACCTGCACCAGCGATTCCTGTTGGATGAAACTGCCACATTTCCATGTCTTGCATCTGTATGCCAGCACGAACTGCCATGCCAACACCGTCACCAGTATTGATGTGAGCATTAGTTGTTGATGCATAGATACGACCAGCACCACCGGTAGCTAATACCGTAGCACGAGCTTTAAAGTAAACAATCTCGCCTGTTTCGATACAAATAGCGGTTGTACCAACGATAGCACCGTCACTATTTTTAACTAAATCTAGTGCATACCATTCAGAGTAGACATTAGTTTTATTTTTAACGTTTTGTTGGTACAAGCAATGTAATAAAGCATGGCCAGTACGATCGGCTGCGGCTGCTGTACGTGCCGCTTGTTCGCCACCAAAGTTTTTAGATTGACCACCGAAAGGACGTTGATAAATCTTACCTTCTTCAGTACGAGAAAAAGGTAAACCCATTTTCTCTAGCTCAATAATAGATTCAGGACCCGTTTTACACATGTATTCGATTGCGTCTTGATCTCCGATATAATCAGAGCCTTTAACGGTATCGTACATATGTTGTTCCCAATGATCTTCATGCGCATTACCTAGCGCAACAGTGATACCACCTTGGGCAGATACTGTATGAGAACGAGTAGGAAAAACTTTAGAAATCAAGGCACAAGATTTACCTGATTCAGAAATAGCTAATGCAGCGCGCATACCTGCACCACCGGCGCCAATAACTATAGCGTCAAATTCACGAATTGGAACGCCCACTTATACACCCCACACAATTAAAAAGCCTGCCGCAAGGTAGACTAACAAAGTAACAGAAAAGAGAAATTGTAATGACCCACGTAAAAATACTGGTTTGATGTAATCCGACAATACTTGCCAAATACCAATCCATGCATGTACAACAAGTGATAAAAGAGCAAGCAGTGTTGCAATTTTCACTGACATTAGGCTAAAAAACCCATGCCATGTTTCAAAAGTAACTTCTGGGGTAACCACAAAAAAGCCAGCAATTATTAATGTATATATTGTTAAGATTATAGCGCTCGCTCTTACCAGCATATAATCATGTACGCCATTTCGGCCTACAGTAGCAATGTTACTTACCATAACCATACTCCTACTACTACAGTTAACACAAACCAAAGAGCCATAGCAAATTTAGCACTGGAATTACCTGAAGCTAATTCTTCAAAATAGCCTGAATCCATGAATAAGTGACGAACACCCATTAATATATGGAAGGTTAACGCAGAGATTATGCCAAACAAAATGAATTTGAATAGGAAGCCATCAAGAAATGCTTGAATTTGAGCAAATCCTTCAGCGGAAGATAGAGATAATGAAAGTGTCCACAATAAAATACCAATAGCAAATACCATAATGACACCAGAAATACGGTGCAATATCGAGGCGTTTGCCGAAGGATGCATTTTGATTGTAGTCAGATCTAGGTTTACAGGACGTTGTTTTTTCACAATTTCGCCTAAAGAGTTTTTTGAGTCTTCAACTTTTTTACTATTGCCCAATGAGATAACTAAACATATTTACCATTAATTGAACAATCCCCTAGTGATCTTAGTTAATATTTGTCTGTTAATGGAATAGCCTACAAATAAAAAATTAAATCAGCTTGATTATATAGCTGAACATTTTTAATTACAATTTTCTTACGCGAGAATTTCACCTTTATTTTAAAGATATTAGACTATTATTTGAGCTACTTTAGCAATTATCTAACTTTAGTCTAAGGTAGAAACAATTGGTTTGACTTTAAGGGGGTATAATGAAGTAGAATACGGTTAGTTTTATATTCATAAAAACTGACTAACTTTTCAAAAGTAAGTTCAGCAAAGCGAATTAAATAATTTATAGGGGATTAAACATATGGCTGAATCTAAAGCCACTCTCAGTATTGATGGTAACGTAGTTGCAGATTTACCAATACTTTCAGGTAGCGCCGGTAACGACGTAATAGACATCAGAACTTTGGGTAAGTATGGTTATTTCACTTATGATCCGGGTTTCTTAGCAACCGCTTCATGTGAATCAGCTATTACTTATATCGATGGTGGGAAAGGTATTTTACAACATCGTGGTTATCCAATTGACAGTTTAGCTAAACAAGCTAATTATCTAGAAGTTTGTTATATTTTGTTAAATGGTGATGCACCAACAATGACTCAATATGATGAGTTTGTTAATATTATTACCAACCATACTATGGTTCACGAGAAACTGGCTCATTTTTTCCAAGGTTTCTTACCTGATGCACACCCAATGGCAATGCTTTGTGGTGTTGTTGGTGCTATGTCTTCATTTTATCATAGCGATTTAGACATTGAAGATCCTGTGCAACGTATGCGTAGTGCGCATCGCTTAATTGCTAAAATGCCAACTATTTCAGCGATGGCTTACAAATACAGCATTGGTCAGCCATTCGTTTATCCACGTAATGAATTGAGCTATGCGGAAAACTTCCTGCATATGATGTTCTCTGTACCTGCAGAAGAGTATGTTGTTAGCCCTACTGTTGCCCGTGCCATGGATAGAATATTTACATTACATGCAGATCACGAGCAAAACGCTTCAACTTCAACAGTCCGTTTAGCCGGCTCTTCTGGTGCTAACCCTTATGCATGTATTGCTGCAGGCGTGGCATCTTTGTGGGGCCCTGCACATGGTGGCGCTAACGAAGCCTGTTTAAAAATGCTTGAGCAAATTGGTACATTAGATCGTGTTGACGAATTTGTTGCTCGTGCTAAAGATAAGAGTGATTCGTTCCGCTTAATGGGTTTCGGACATCGTGTTTACAAAAACTTTGATCCACGCGCGACAGTAATGCGTGAAACATGCCATGAAGTATTAAAAGAGTTAGGCATAAAAGATCCTCTTTTAGACGTGGCAATGGCTCTTGAAAAAGTAGCCCTTGAAGACCCATACTTTATTGAGAAAAAACTTTACCCGAATGTAGATTTTTACTCAGGTATCATATTGAAAGCTATCGGTATTCCTACCAACATGTTCACAGTAGTATTTGCTATGTCTCGTACCGTGGGTTGGATTTCTCACTGGGATGAAATGTTGGGTCAAGCGGGTCAAAAAATTGGTCGTCCTCGTCAAAACTATATTGGTGAAATTGACCGTGAATTTATCCCATTAAATAAAAGATAATTATTTATTTTATAAATCACTCTTTGAAAGGTAGCTCACGCTACCTTTTTTATTTCTTCAATTTTAGTCACAAAATAAAAACAGTTAATAACCCTTTTTTCTTCCACTATTAGGAGATTTTTTGCATCAACCTAATATAAATGTTCCCTTTGCTGTAATAAAACCAACATTACCTTGATAAAAACATAGAAAGCTCAATAATTGCACGTTATAAAAATAAAAAATATCAACTATACACATAAAAAATAGTGTTAATAAATAAAGAGTTAAAAAAACAAAAACTGATGGTTTAGCTTAATACTGGGTTATATCTGTACCAATAATAGCGAAAAATTACTACAATATTTTTTCTTAAATACTGATGATTTATCAATTATAAGCAAAATAATTAATACCTTGCCACTGCATATTTATTTTTCAACACTATACCCAGCTAAATCAACTTTAAGTATCACCTTACCCTTCTCAATCATTAATTTATTAATAGATCATCCAAGCCATGATAATTCCGGTACCTCAACACTTTAAATTAAACTGCAGCCAGCGGATAAAGTCGTCATTGGTCAGGGTAAAAATAGCGAGATAACGAAAAAAGTTAATTGCTTACGGGATTTGCTGTATTCACTGTTAATTCACCCTTATAATGTTAAAAATTTTATGAGTTAATGATAACGGTATGTCTGAATATCAAATGAGATTTGGTGGGATTGCACGTCTTTACGGCGTTGCAGGTGCTGCTTTATTAGAAAAAGCGCACTTCTGTGTAATAGGCATTGGTGGTGTTGGTTCTTGGGCTGCTGAATCTTTAGCAAGAACAGGGATTGGTTCGATAACATTAATTGATTTAGATGATATCTGTACAACCAATATCAATAGACAAATTCATGCCCTTACTGAAACGATTGGAGAAAGTAAGGTCGATGTGATGGCTGAACGTATTAAGCAAATTAATCCAAGCTGTCAGGTCAATGTTATTGAAGATTTTGTCACTTTTGATAATTTGCGTGAACTATTAACTAACGATTTTGATTATGTCATCGATGCTATTGACTCAGTGAAAATAAAAACGGCTATTATTGCTCATTGTAAACGTAATAAAATACCGGTAATTACTATTGGTGGCGCAGGAGGGCAAACAGATCCAAGCAAGATTCAACTGTGTGACTTAAGCCAAACTTATCAAGATCCATTGCTCGCTAAGGTAAAAAATCAACTGCGCCGTGAATTTAACTTCCCGAAAGCCGATGCGAAAACAAGCAATAAGCGAAAGTTTTCAATTGATGCTGTTTTTTCTACAGAACAACTGGTTTATCCTGACGAAAATGGCAATGTTTGTCACGCAAAGCAAACACAAAATGGTTCGGTTCGGTTAGATTGCAGCTCAGGTTTTGGCGCGGTTACTCACGTTACAGCCACATTTGCTTTCTTTGCAACCAGCCGTGCGATTAAGAAATATTTAGCTAAGCGTCAGCTTTAATGTTGCCTTGCCATCATTTTAATTTTTTCAACAATGGCTTTAACGCCATTACTACGTGATGGGCTCAAGTGCTGTAACAAACCCAACGTTGAAAAATAAGATTGGTCGTCAAACGCTAATATCTGTGCTGATGTAAGCTGCTGAAAAGCAGCTAATATAATCACCATTAAACCTCGAATGACTTTAGCGTCACTGTCGCAACTAAAAATAAACTCATCTTGAGTATTTTTAGTTGCCATTAACCAAGCATGGCTTTCGCATCCTACAATTAAAGTCGTGTTGTTACGGAAGCTTTTATCCATTCTAACTAAAGACTTACCCAGCATCATTATTTCTCGATGACGAGAGTCCCAGCCTTTTAATAAACTAAATCTTGCTATCATAGCTGAGTGATTAGTTTTATTGACCGGCTGTGCTAAGTGAAGTGGCTCAATAATAATTTTATCAACATTGTCATCCGCGCCTTGGATCAGTAAGTTTAGTTTTTCAATAAAAAAATCAATTTCTGCATAAGTATTATAAGCCGCTAATGAAACTCTAATACAGCCACTTAATTTTAAATAATCCATTAAGGGCATCGCACAATGGTGTCCACTTCTAATGGCAATACCATATGCATCTAGCCCGCTGGCAATATCGTAATTGTGTGCACCACAGACGGTAAATGAAAGTACGCTAATATCAGGTCTTTCCTCAACAACAAATTTAACCGCTTTAATTTGTGTTAATTTTTCATAACAGTAGGATGTCAGCAAACTTTCATATTTTGCTAACTGAGTTACTCCAAATGAATTAATGAATTCAATACTGGCAGAGAAAGCAATAACACCAGCATAGTTCGGTGTCCCAGCTTCAAATTTAAAGGGGAGTTGGTTAAATGATGTTCCTTGGAAACTGACTTTTTTAATCATTTCACCACCGCCCTGATAAGGAGGCATAGCCGTTAATAAGTCACGTCGACCGTATAAAACACCAACGCCGGTTGGTCCAAACATTTTGTGTGCTGAAAAAACGTAGAAGTCACAGTCTAGGGTTTGCATATTTAGTGTTAAGTGGGCACAAGCTTGAGCACCGTCAATAACGGTTATGGCTTTATATTTTTTTGCTAAGGTGATGATTTTTTTAACGGGATTCACTTTACCAATCACGTTAGAAATATGCGTAAAACTGACCACCTTAGTTTTTTCATTAAAATAATCCGCTAAGCCATTTTCATCGATCCGGCCGCTAGCATCTAAAGGTAAAACTTTAATAATAGCGCCAGTTTTTTCGGCAATCATCTGCCAAGGCACTATGTTAGCGTGATGCTCAGCATGGCTTAATAATATTTCATCGCCCACTTGTAAATTTTTCTGCCCCCAACTCTGAGCAATTAAATTAATTCCTCCCGTTGTACCTGGAGTCCAAATGATTTCTTCTAAGTATTTGGCTTGAATAAACTGTTGCACCTTAGCTCTAGCTTGCTCAAAAGCCAAAGTAGCTTTAGCACTCAGAGCATGTGAGGCACGATGAACATTAGCATTATATTGCTGATATACCTCAGCTTCGGTATCGATAACCACATGAGGCTTTTGAGTGGTAGCACCATTGTCGAAATAAACTAACGCCAAGTCGTTGACGGTATTACTGAGCAAAGGAAAATGCTGGCGAAATGTGCTGACATCGAATTTATTCATAAGAGATTACATGCAAAGATAATATTACTGACACAATTATACCTGATAATACGATAAAAATTGATCATTTAAACAATCAACGGTCTCGCTAATTTATTTAGACAAAAGTCCAAAATAATGGGTGAATTTGTCTATTTTAAACTAAAGTTAAACAGTAAAGAAAATAAAGGGTGAAAAGTATGAAGTTATTTTCATGGTTCATTAAAGTAAATAAGCATCCAAAACCAGCACAAGAAGGTTTTACAACAGCCGTTTCAAATAACATCACAGATGAAGAGATAAGTGCACTTAATCACAATACTATGTGGCCAATAGCAAAAGTTAAAACCGCGACTATGATTATTAAGAAGCCAAAGAAGAAAATGAATACGTCTCAAAGTCCCCATAAATACGAGACCACTAAAGCGAGTAAGGCATTTATTGGCCCTATTCCTTTAGGTTAGGCAGAGCTTTTCTCAACTAACCTGGCTGATCAAAATAGCGCGAAAGCGTTATTTTTTTGCTTTTAATGCTAGATTCACATTATGTAAATAGTGTGGCATTAAAAACTTTTCGGGGTTATCGGCTAGCAATTTTAAGTATAAAACTGGAAAGCCTGTTTGATAATAACGCATCCTAGTTCTTTGCTTTAAAGGCTTTATTGCAACAAAGTCTTTTTCATTACAGCTTTCAGCAATAAAAGCACCTACGCTATCACCTTCTTTAGAAACAGTCCCTAACTTCCAACCTTGCGCAGTATGAGTCACTAACGATGTTTCCCTTGAAATATATTTAGCCCAAGGTAATTCGCTGAGAATTATCGCACGGACTTTCTCACGAGAGCCTTGATAAAAGCGTGGCAAAATTGCAACATTATGGGAGAACATAGCGTTTTGCACAGCCAAGCAACGAGAATGATTTTTTGGTAGCGCGTACTCATCAATAAAACCAAGCAAATGAGCCAGTTCATGATAAAAGACTTCTGCATTATCATGACGATCAATATATAAAATACCCGCGTTTACGTTAGCGCCACCTTTTTCAACAAGCACAGCAATGAACCTGTCTGCTAACACTCGCTTATTGTTTGGCCAGATAGATTCGTCACATCGGATCGCTTCATTAGTATTTTGCTGACAAGCGAGTGTTATTTTGCTGATGTATTGTACCGGTGAAAAACACAGATAAGGTTGTAATGTTGCTAACGTCGATGAAGATATCAGTTCTTCAAAATATGCTAAGTCGCGTAGATTCGTTGCAAAGGGGGCAATGCTTGCCAGACAATTTGCTTGTGACGATATATTAGGGGGATTTAAGACCTTATAACGAAATAGTTTTTTCGAAAAAGACTCAAGTTCTTCAGATGGCTTTTCAGCGCTCATCATCTCAAACTGCTTAAAATATCGGTCTATCTCTTGTTTTTCTCCTATTGAAATTAAAATCTCAAGTAAAAGCGTTAAGGCAGATCCATTAGAGGTTATTGGTAGTAATAATTTTTTAGCTAGGAGTCGTTTGTTATGGGCAAAATAAATTTTTGCTAAGTCTATTCTCGCTTGCTGATGACCTAATCGAATGGCTTGTGCAAGCCAGAGCTCGATATTTTGATTATTGTCACCTTGCTTATTTTTATAATAATTGGCTAATTTAATTGCCACTTCACCATCGCTTTTAGCCAGTGATTTAGCAATATTTTGCCATCTTGGGTCGTTATCAACATATGTATTCAAATGCTTATACAAAAGAGTATTTAAGCTAAGCGCTTTTATAACCGTTAATTGTGAGTGGTTAGCATAACCATTTTCTACGGCTTTAATTAATGAGTTTACCGATAAAAAAGCGCTTATTGATATAACGGTCAATAAGCTGATGATGATTAAGCTGGCTTTATATTTCATTTGCAGGTGTAAATAACATCCATCATCACATTAAGACGATTTAGCGGCTTTAACAATCTCTTGTCGCATTAAGTCTAATTCAAGTTTGGCATATCTGTGTTCAACAAATTCATAGACATTAGTACTCAAGGCTAATTTAAAAAAGTTTGCTGCAAGTTCATTATTGTCTTTGAGTTGATAGTATTTACCTAAGTAGAAATATGCCTCGCACAAACGTTCACTTAAGGCCTTATTAGAATTTACGCCTATTGATAATTGGCTAATAAACTTTTGTTCTGTGATCTCACCAAGATAAAGTTCAATGATATTTTTAGCCCAAACACTCTCTTCAACTTGCTCTGCAGCGAGCTTTAATGATGTTTGCGCATCAAGATTATTTGCCGCTGACTCGGCTAAATACATCCATAGAATACGGTAAGGATCATTGCTTTTTCGTTGCTGAAAAGTACTAAAATCATCAATAGATAGTTCAGCACGACCACCATAATATAAAGCAATCCCTCTATTTAAATAGGCATATTCATGTTCAGGCGCTAAATCTATGGCCGAATCAAAAGCCTCATAAGCTTGGTTGAACTCTTGCAATTGGGTGAAATGGATCCCTAAAAAATTATACGCATCGACAAAGTCTGGCTTTAAACGCAAAGCTCGATTGAAATCAAGACGGGCTAATGAACGTAAACCAACACTGTCGTAAACAACACCGCGGTCATAATAAAGTTCAGCTCGTTGTGCATCGGTTATTTCAGCTCTTTGAATAACATCAGTTAGACGGGCTATCGCTATTTCACTTTTATAATTTATGGCTAATGGTTCAACAATAATAAGTTGATTCATGGCGAGCGATGCGTCATTTTCTGGGTTGCTTGCACAACCTTGTAAAGATGAGATGACGATGACAAGCGCTACTTTAAATAATTTATTCACAGAAATAATGTACCTAATGAAATTTTGTATTGACTCATTTTAGTATATAAAAAAGGGAGCCATCAGGCTCCCTTTTTATCTAACTTTTTAAGTAAGCTATTCAGCAGCGTCAGTTGCTGGTGCTTCTTTTTTCTCAGTAGCTTCTTTAATACTTAAACGTACACGGCCTTGACGGTCGACTTCAAGTACTTTAACCGTAACTTCCTGGCCTTCAGTTAATACGTCACTTACAGCATTAACACGTTCGTCAGAGATTTGAGAGATGTGAACTAAACCATCTTTACCCGGAAGTACGTTAACAAAGGCACCAAAATCAACGATACGTACTACTTTACCTTGGTAAATTGTACCTACTTCAATTTCAGCCGTTAATGCTTTAATACGATTAATCGCATCTTCAGCTTGCTCACCATTAGTTGCAGCAATTTTAACAGTACCATCGTCATCAATCTCGATAGTTGTACCTGTTTCTTCGGTAAGCATGCGGATAGTAGCACCACCTTTACCAATGATGTCACGAATTTTATCTTGGCTAACTTTGATGGTATGAATGCGCGGTGCAAACTGTGAAATATCATCACGGTGACCAGAGATAGCTTCATCCATTACAGATAAGATATGAGTACGTGCAGCTTTTGCTTGGTTTAAAGCAAGTTGCATGATTTCTTTAGTGATACCTTCAATTTTAATGTCCATTTGAAGTGCAGTAATACCACCGGTAGTACCCGCTACTTTAAAGTCCATGTCACCTAAGTGATCTTCATCACCTAAAATGTCTGAAAGAACAACAAAATCGTCGCCTTCTTTAACTAAGCCCATTGCAATACCAGCAACAGAAGCTTTAATTGGCACACCAGCATCCATTAATGCTAATGAAGCACCACAAACAGAAGCCATTGAAGATGAACCATTTGATTCTGTAATTTCAGAAACAATACGTACCGCATATGGGAATTCTTCAAGTGAAGGCATAACCGCTAACATACCGCGTTTTGCTAAACGGCCATGGCCAATTTCACGACGCTTTGGAGAACCGACAAAACCTGTTTCACCAACACAGTATGGAGGAAAGTTATAATGAAGCATAAATGCGTCAGTCTTCTCACCCATAATCGTATCAAGACGCTGTGCATCACGTTGTGTACCTAAAGTAGCCGTAACTAATGCTTGTGTTTCACCACGAGTAAATACCGCAGAACCGTGAGTTCTTGGTAATACGCCTGTCATTACGTCTAGGGCACGGATCATTTCAGGATCACGGCCATCGATGCGAGGCATGCCTTTAGTAATACGACCACGAACAACAGTTTTTTCTAAGTCATGGAATAAATCTTTCGCTTCTTGAACGTTAAGATCTGCGTCACTTGCTAATAATGTTTCAACAACAACATCGCGGATTTCTTTGATTTTTTCGTAACGAACAGCTTTTTCAGTGATTTGGTAAGCTTCGTTAACTTGTGCTTCACTCAATTCTGCAATTTTAGCAATAAGGTCAGCATTTTTAACTGGTGCAACCCAATCCCACTTAGGATTGTTAACTTCAGCAGCCATTTCTTTAATTGCTGTGATAGCCGTTTGCATTTGCTCATGGCCATACATAACAGCGCCAAGCATAACTTCTTCAGATAAAATATCAGCTTCAGACTCAACCATTAGTACCGCAGAATCAGTACCTGAAACAACTAAGTTTAACTTAGACGTTTCTAATTCAGATTGTAATGGGTTAAGAATGTATTTGCCGTCAGTATAACCAACACGTGCTGCGCCAACAGGACCACTAAATGGCATACCTGAAATAGCTAAAGCTGCAGATGTACCTAATAAAGAAATGATGTCAGGGGCAATTTCTGGGTTAGCAGAAACAACCGTAATAACAACTTGAACTTCGTTAGTAAAGCCATCTGGGAAAAGTGGACGAATCGGACGGTCAATCAAACGACAGATTAATGTTTCTTCTTCAGAAGGACGGCCTTCACGTTTAAAGAAACCACCTGGGATTTTACCCGCTGCGTATGTACGCTCTTGGTAGTTAACCGTTAATGGAAAAAAATCTTGTCCTGGTTTTGCTTCTTTCTTACCAACAACAGACACTAATACACACGTATCGTCCATGCTTGCCATAACAGCACAAGTTGCCTGACGTGCGATAGCACCCGTTTCTAAAGTAACGGTATGTTGACCGAATTCAAATGTTTTTGTAACAGTATTGAACATAAATGTTCCTTTTTAGCTAGATATAAATTTTCATTGATTAACCAATCTGTACAATTATTTATTCACTTAGAGCAAAATTTTAACAGCTTAAGTTGAACAAAAAATTATACAGTTTGGATTGATTAGTTTTGCAAAAGCTTAAATTTTCTAAAAATTTGCAGGCACATTATACTATCAAACGCGCTATTTACTAGCCAGAAAGGGGAATTGTTATTAAGAAAAGACAAAAAAGCGTACTTTGACTAAGTTTGGGCAAGTGACCCGGTAAATGAGCAATAAAAAAAGGAGCTATAAAGCTCCTTTTTTTTGATATTACCTTTGAGAAAAGGTAACAAATAAGTCACATATTAACGACGTAGACCTAATTTAGCGATTACCGTTGTGTAACGCTCAACATTTTTGCCTTTTAAGTAATCAAGTAACTTACGACGTTGTGCAACCATGCGTAATAAACCACGACGTGAGTGATGATCATGGATGTGCTCTTTGAAGTGACCTTGTAGATGGTTGATTTGTGTAGTTAACAAAGCAACTTGTACTTCAGGTGAACCAGTATCACCTTCTTTTTGAGCATATTCTGCAACGATTGCAGCTTTTTCTGTAGCATTTAAAGACATAATAAATCCTTAGTGTGATGTACCCGAAAGTACTTAAAATTCGCACCTCGCCAAACACTAATTCAGCTAAGGTGACAAAAGAGCGCGCATTGTATCAGCGACAGACGAAATTGCAACTGATATTTGTGTCAGGCCATTATTAACTTGCCGTTAGACTCAATAACATTTAACCCGGAGTAAACGCTGTTTTATTTTACGGATATAGGCGATAACCAGCCAATATCCTCAAATGTTAAATAATTTATTACAGCGTTTTCAAAAATTCGTCTAAAACAATAATGCGTTTTGGTGCAATTAAACCGTTGTCGTCTATATGACCAACACCAATAAACTCCCCATCATTGATATTGTCTCCAACAAAAACCTGCACTAAACCTTCAGCCGGAACATTAGCTGCTTGTACTGGATTACCATGGCGCAAAAAGTTAGCAGACATATCATCGATAAAAACCTCAGGGATACCATCACAGGCTGTCGTCATCGGTAATAATAAAGGGTCAAGCAACGTAGATGGCGCTATCTCTTGTTCTTCTGCTTGTGTAACTAATGCTTGTAATTGTTCCAGTGTTACCATTTTATCTGTGGGATAATTTCCCACGGCACTTCTGCGTAAATTAGCAACATGTGCGCCACAACCAAGCAGTTCACCTAAATCGTCGATAATAGTACGAATATAGGTGCCTTTAGATACATGAATATCTAAATCAACTTCGTCACCTTCAAAGCGTAATAAGTCTAAACGAAAAACCGTAATGTCTCGTGATTCACGAGGGACTTCAACACCTTCTCGCGCATATTTATATAAAGGCTGGCCTTTGTATTTTAACGCTGAGTACATGGAAGGAATTTGCTGTGTGGTACCGCGAAAAGACTCAAGTGCTATTGCTAATTGCTCACTTGAAACATCAACCCGTTTTTCCGCAACAACTTCACCGTCAGCGTCACTGGTTGTAGTACGCACACCCAATTTTGCTGTTACTTGATAGGTTTTATCGGTATCCAGTAAAAATTGAGAAAACTTAGTCCCTTCACCTAAACAAATCGGCAACATACCGGTAGCAAGTGGATCTAATGCCCCAGTATGCCCGGCTTTCTGTGCAAAGAAGATACGCTTAACTTTTTGTAAAGCACTGTTCGATGACATGTCATACGGTTTATCAAGTAGGATCACCCCATTAATTGGGCGACCTTTTCTGCGTTTAGCCATCTAGCTGTACCCTATGAATTTTCTTCGTTGTTGATATCAGTTGCTTCGTTAGAAGCAGTAGCATCTCGCTCTGAGCTTTCAGCAATATGCTTATCGCTAGCGACAGCTTCATCAACCAATGAACTCATTCGAACACCTTCAGCCATAGAGCTGTCATAAACAAAACGTAAGTGCGGCATAATACGGGCACGTAATTTCTTCGCTAATAACGAGCGAATAAAACCAGCAGCTTCATTTAAGACTTCAATAGAGCTTTTTATTTCTGAAACTTCATTAGTAAAAAAAGTTACGAATATTTTTGCGTAAGCTAGATCACGTGTCAATTCGACAGCAGAAACTGTTGTCATGACTAAGCGTGGATCTTTAACTTCGCGCATTAAAATAGTCGCGATTTCTTTTTGTATTTCTTGTCCGACACGGTCGGTACGAGCAAATTCTCTTGCCATAGGAAATTCTCCTAATAAAATTATCGAGGACTTTTACCTGATAACTTTTAATATATAAACAAAAATGGAGGCAAAGCCCCCATTTAATATTTGTACAACAGTAAGTGAGCTATCTCATTACATTGAAGCCGATTAACCTAAAAAGCAGTCAATCAGCAATAATCTAAAGTTATAGCGTACGCTTAATTTCTATTGTTTCGAATACTTCAATTTGGTCACCAACGCGAACATCATTGTAGTTCTTAACACCGATACCACATTCAGTACCGTTACGAACTTCTGCAACATCATCTTTGAAACGACGAAGTGATTCAAGCTCACCTTCGTATATAACAACCAAGTCACGTAATACGCGAATTGGAGCACTACGTTTAATGATACCTTCAGTAACCATACAACCAGCAATAGCGCCGATTTTAGGCGACTTAAACACGTCACGAACTTGTGCAAGACCAATGATTTCTTGCTTGAATTCTGGCGCTAACATGCCGCTCATGGCTTGCTTAACTTCATCAATTAATGCGTAAATAACACTATAGTAGCGTAAATCAATGTTTTCAGATTCAATCACTTTACGCGCAGATGCATCAGCACGAACATTAAAACCAACCACGATGGCATTTGAAGCCGCCGCTAATGTTGCATCAGTTTCAGTGATAGCACCAACACCTGAACCTATGATTCTGACTTTAACTTCATCAGTAGATAACTTGAGTAATGAGTCACTAATAGCTTCAAGTGAACCTTGAACATCTGACTTAATTACAACATTTACTTCAGAAATTTCGCCTTCAGCCATACTTGCAAACATATTTTCAAGTTTAGCTTTTTGTTGACGAGCAAGTTTCACATCACGGAATTTGCCTTGACGGAATAAAGCAACTTCACGTGCTTTCTTCTCATCTTTAACAACAGTCGCTTCATCACCAGATTGTGGAACACCACTTAAACCAATAATTTCAACTGGGATAGATGGACCTGCTGATTGAATATCTTTACCATTTTCATCGCGCATTGCACGAACACGGCCATATTCTAAACCACAAAGTACAATATCACCTTGCTTTAAAGTACCTTCTTGAACCAAGATAGTTGCTACTGGGCCGCGGCCTTTATCTAATTTAGATTCAATAACAACACCACTTGCCATTTTATCGACAACAGCAGTTAGCTCTAAAACTTCAGACTGTAACAATATTGAATCAAGTAAGTCATCAATACCTAAACCTGTTTTAGCTGAGACATGACAAAATTGAACTTCACCGCCCCACTCTTCAGATAAAACACCGTGTTGAGATAATTCACTCTTAACACGTTCGATATCAACACCTTCTTTATCCATCTTGTTTACGGCGATGATAATAGGCGCATCAGAGGCTTTAGCATGTTGAATTGCTTCAACAGTCTGTGGCATAACACCATCATCTGCAGCAACAACAATGATAACGATATCCGTTGCTTTAGCACCACGAGAACGCATAGAAGTGAAGGCAGCATGACCAGGAGTATCTAAGAATGTGATCATACCATGACCAGTTTCTACGTGATAAGCACCAATATGCTGAGTAATACCACCGGCTTCACCGTCTGCTACTTTCGCTTTACGAATGTAATCAAGTAATGATGTTTTACCGTGATCAACGTGACCCATAATAGTAACAACAGGTGCACGAGTAATCTCTATGCCCGTATGATGACGGTCAGCAAGTACGGCTTCTTCCAAGGCATTTTCTTTAACAAGTACAACCTCAAAACCCATATCTTCAGCAACAAGCGCGGCTGTTTCTTGGTCAATAACTTGGTTAATCGTTGCCATTGCGCCTAGTTTGAACATAGCTTTAACAACTTCCGCGCCTTTCTTAGCCATTTTATTGGCAAGTTCAGCAACCGAAATAGTTTCGCCAATGCGAATATCTTGTACTTTTGTTTCTACTGGTTTAGTGAAACCATGTTTTAAGCTATCAGGTGAAGATAAAGTTTTACCTTTACCGCGGCCATTGTTACGGCCACGAGCATTACGGTCTGCAGGTGCTTTTTTCTTCTTACGGCGACGGCCACTTTCATCAGCAGAGTCACTTTTATCTTCAGCTTCTTGAGCATATTTAGAAGAAGTTAAATGAACAACCTCTTTCTCTTTAGCTTTACGCTCAGCTTCTTGTTCTTTCCAGCGCGCTTCATTTTCTTCTGCTAATTTTTTAGCGGCGGCTGTTGCTTCTTTAGCTTCTTCTTCAAGCTTAGCTTTTGTTTCAGCTTCTAAAGCAAGACGAACTTTTTTAGCTTCTTC
>NZ_JACGVZ010000023.1:0-71297 GCF_014077465.1 Colwellia sp. BRX10-4 | reverse complement strand
TGATAAAGTTGCAGGTATTGTGTTTGTAGATTCACCTCACCCAGAACAAATGGATTTAGTTCGAGAAATTGAAATGCCATTAATTTCATCTATAACAAATAAAGCCTCTCAAGTACTTAGCCACTTCATGAATATTATGGGTCTTACTCGCCTCATAAACATGCAGGACAAGCGCCGCTTTCAAAATCAACCAGATTATAATTCAGATATGATAAAAGCCTTTGCTCCATTATCTGGAGACACTTTAAATCATTAGATTTCAAATTACTCCAAAGGGTTACAGCAAGTAGATTTGTTTCGCGATTTTGGTCAAGACCAATGTTTGTTTTAGGGAATATTGTTAACTACGTAGCTATGCCACTACAGCATATCGTGATTTTTGTCAGTACACAGAGTCTCTTAAGTTAGGCAGTGAAGCCCATGTGTTAGCTCCTTCTGAATATAGACCTTGTACCTTGATTGGAGCTTCAAATATATTACTTGGAAATGTTAGCGAAGGATACGAGTGGTATCAAAAAGCGATAGAACGTGGATTTAAGCCAGATAATTACGGTAACGAACTCCGCTCGGTATTTATGTGTTGTAGTCAAAAAATAAAGAACGAGTTGACATGTGATTTATTATCAAAAGGCTATAGTTACTCTTGGTTAACTAATAAACATTGATTATTTATATGATTCCGAGATTCGAGTAATACCAAAATATTTAACTTAAGACGAAAGTACTGTTCTCCCGTTTATTGCCTGTTCTCTTATCAAATGCCTGTTTTTCACCCAAAACAACATTACACTAGATGACCTAGAGTAATCTCGTGTAATGTATTGTATGTTTTATGATCTTTTTACTTTTTTGGGTCGTTCTTGTTCTGTTCTGTTCTGTTCTGTTCCCTTTTCCCGGTCTGTTCCCTGATAGTAACTTCATTATAAATTTAAAACCTATAAGGTAAAAAACTATTAAAGCGTGGACGTCGAATTTTCTAATTGAGTATTTATAGATATGAGAATATCTATGATAATTAATTTACTAGTAATTTTTTGAGGTATTATTCAGATTCGATGATAGGTATCGTAATGATTTATTATAATTTTAATTTTTAACTTGGATTAGTTAAGTAAAATATCCTACAAATACCCTAAAACGAACTATATCTTTACCTAAAATAAATGTAACCTATTGATACCTATAAAGTTGGTGTTTGACCTATAAAATACAGTTAGATGTACAACTGAGTTTATTAAGTGTTTGATTATAATAAAGGAATTAATTTTGGAAGACTTAAGTAACATTAAATCTGTATTGTTTGTGTGCATGGGCAATATCTGTCGTTCGCCAAGTGCTGAGGCGGTCTTCCGTCATAAAGTTAAAGAAAAGGGTATTTCTTTAACGATAGATTCTGCGGGTACAACGGGTTCTCATGCGCGTGAAAAGCCCGATCATCGTGCACAAAAGATAGGGATTGAGCGTGGCTACTCATTTGACAAAATTAAAGCGCGTAAAGTTATTGTTGAAGATTTTACCAAATTTGATTTAGTCTTAGCGATGGACGAGAAAAATGTCAACGAGCTAAAAAAGTTAGCACCAGAACATTTACATGAAAAAATTCAATTGTTTTTAAAATATGCCGATAATTTTGAAGAACTAGAAGTACCTGACCCATATTATGGTGGGGCTAGGGGATTTAAGTTTGTCTTAGATTTAGTTGAAGATGCTAGCGACGGCTTATTAAAAAAGCTGGCTTAATCATCAATGATTGAATGTTAGGTTTAAGGATCTAAAACTAAAGCAATAAAAAAGCCCTGTGAATATTATTCACAGGGCTTTTAGCTTTATAGGGTCTTAATTATCTAGCACGGAAAATAATACGGCCTTTAGATAAATCATACGGTGTCAATTCAACCGTTACTTTATCACCCGTTAATATGCGAATGTAGTTCTTACGCATTTTTCCTGAAATATGTGCCGTAACAACATGACCATTTTCTAGTTCAACGCGGAACATAGTATTTGGTAAGGTATCAAGAACCGTACCTTGCATTTCAATATTTTCTTCTTTCGCCATTGGGCGCTAAACCTCTAAAGTTGTGCATAAACAAAAATCTGGGCAGATGATGCCGAAAACAGGCCGGAATGTAAAGCTATAGTGTTATTTATTTACTGTTTGCCATCTGTTTTCTATCAATACTTGATGTGGGTAATAACGATCCTTGTAGTTCATCTTTTTGCAGTCATCAATTTGGTAACCCAGATACAGAAAGTTCTTCTGCCTATCTTTTGCTAAATACACTTGCTGTAAAATAGAAAACACGCCTAAACCATATTTATTGTAATCCGGATGATAAAAGGTATATACGGCTGATAGAGCATCTTTTAGTACATCGGTTACTGCAACACTAATAAGTTGATTATCATGCCATATTTCAAGGTAGAGCTGCTCTGTGACGTTACAACTGATAAAACTATTGTATTGATCGTTAGTCGCTGGGAACATTGAGCCATCGGAATGTAAAGTGTTGATGTAATTTTCGTAAAGCGGGTAATAAATAGCTTTTTTTTCAGTTGAGATGTTAATAGTAAATAGGTTGTTTTTCTTTATATTTCGTTTTTGACTTTTAGATAACAAAAATTCCTTAACTAAGACCCGCAGAGATTTGCATGCAGAGCAAAGTTCACAATGAGGTCGGTATATCTGATCACCACTGCGTCTAAAGCCTTGTGACATTAACCAGCCATAATGTTCACTGTTATGTAAACGTTCATCGGTTGCAATCAGTAAACGTTCTTCTTGGTCGGGCAAGTAGTTACAAGGAAACGAACCGGTAATGCCTAACTGAAAATTTGTGCTCATACTAAGGCTCTTCTGTCAGTTGGCGAGGTAGCCAAAAATCCGTTGGTAATGAAACCGTTAATGCTTGTGCTTTCAATGTCATAAACTGCGAGCGTGAAACCTCAATACAGCCCATGTCTTCTAAAAAAGGGTTGAGCATTTGGCAGTCAATTAATGGAATGTTTTGGCCTTTTAATAAAGTATTTAAATAAACTAATGCGATTTTAGAACCATTGCTTTTTCGATAAAACATCGATTCTCCAGAAAAGCTGCCATTAATTGCCACGCCATATAAACCGCCAGCCAATTCACCATCCATCCACACTTCTATCGAATGTGCGACACCATTGTCATGCAGTTGTTGATAAGCCGCTAACATATCATCAACTATCCAAGTATCTTCCTTACGAAAGGGAGCGTCGGCACAATAATGAATAACACGGTCAAAGGCTTGATTTAAGGTTACGGTGAAGTTCTGTTGTTTTAATACTTTTCGCAAGGTGCGATTAATATGTAATTGGTCGGTTAGGATAATACCACGCGGATCTGGGCTCCACCACATAATGGCTTCGCCAGCACTGTACCAAGGAAAGACACCACTTCGATAGGCCGACTTTAATCGCGCTACAGATAAATCACCACCAAAAGCAAGTAGACCATTAGGTTCAATCAACGCCTGTTTTAAGGGAGGAAATGCCAGATCATCGACATCGAGTAATGTGACAATCTGGTTTTTAATGACTAAGAGCCTTTAGCGTCTAAGTAACGTTCTGCATCAAGGGCTGCCATACAACCAGCTCCAGCAGAGGTAATTGCTTGACGATAAATATGGTCAGCTACATCACCTGCGGCAAAAACACCTTCAACACTGGTCTGTGTTGCATTACCGTGAGTGCCACTTTGTATCGTTAAGTAGCCGTCTTTCATCGCTAATTGGTCGTTGAAAATATCAGTGTTTGGCTTATGACCAATCGCAATAAAACAACCCATAACGTCAATATCTTTAGTGGTGTCAGATTGCGTTTCTTTTAAGCGTACGCCAGTAACACCCATTTTATCGCCTAACACTTCATCTAAGGTTTGATTTAAGTGTAAGGTAATATTGCCGTTTTTAACTTTTTCGTATAAACGGTCAGTTAAAATCTTTTCAGAACGAAAAGTTTCACGACGGTGCACTAAGTGAACTTCAGAGGCAATGTTTGATAAATATAACGCTTCTTCAACAGCGGTATTACCACCGCCAACAACAGCAACTTTTTGGTTGCGGTAAAAGAAACCGTCACAAGTAGCACAGGCTGAAACGCCTTTACCCATAAATGCTTCTTCTGACGGTAAACCTAAGTATTGTGCAGAAGCACCCGTACAAATGATAAGTGCATCACAAGTATAGCTCATGCTATCGCCTTTTAAGGTAAAAGGGCGTTTCGAAAAGTCAACTTCATTGATATGGTCAAAGATAATCTCGGTATCAAACTTTTCTGCATGCTTTTGCATACGATCCATTAATGCTGGACCCGTAAGGTCATCGGCATCACCAGGCCAGTTTTCAACTTCAGTGGTCGTGGTTAATTGACCCCCTTGCTGCATACCAGTGATCATCACTGGTTTTAAATTTGCGCGTGCGGCATAAACTGCAGCAGTGTAACCAGCTGGACCTGATCCTAAAATGAGTAACGGGCAATGTCTTGCTTCGCTCATGAATGACTCCAAAGATTGATAAAAAGTGAAATTATAAGGTATTAGTTGGGAGTTTAAGCAAAGAACTCAAGAGGGTAAATTAATTTTTTGATAAAAATTTCTATGAGTGCAATGTTAAATGTACAGTGATGGCATATAAACCCTTATACACCAACACTTATCGCTATTTTACGCCAAGCTCTTTTAATCTTTCTAATAAATAGCTTTTTTGAGTATGTCGTTCAGATAAGACGACTTCGTCTCGTGGATGAAGAAACAATGGCAATGATATTCTAGACTTTTTACTGGCCTTACCTGAAGGATTAATAACCCGATGGCTGGTAGATGGGAAATATCCACCTGAGGCTTCTTGCAACATATCACCAATATTAATAATTAAACTGCCAAAATCACTGGGAACGTCAATCCAAGACCCGTCTTGCTTTTGTACTTGCAGACCGGGTTCATTTGCTGCCGGTAATATGGTTAATAAATTAATATCTTCGTGTGCAGCGGCTCTCACTGCGCCTGGTTCTTCGTCTCCACTTAGTGGTGGATAATGTAAAATACGTAATAGAGTATTTGGCGTATCTTTGATCATATTCGCCAGTTGTTCTGAATATTTTTCTGAGACGTCGACCGGACTATATTTTTCGACCCAATCAAGTAATTCTGCAGCAAGTTCAGAGGCTTTCTGGTAATAGGTAAGTATTTCATCTTTAAGTTGATCGGGGATCCTGCCCCAAGGATAAACATGAAAATATTCTTTTATATCTTTATTTGCATGCCCTTTAGCCGTCTCAGATATCTCGGTTGAAAAGTAGCCATCTTGTTTTTTTGGATCAAAACTTAAGTAATGCTTTTCTTCACTGCTAAAAAATTCATACCAATTTTTATAAATAGATTCAACAAGCTGTTGCTCAATAGGGTGGTTAATTAACACACCAAAACCTGTTTCTCTTAAGCTTTGAACAAATAATTTTCCAGCATTTTTATCTTGATAGTCGACAACCTGAATTTCCATGATTGATTCCCTAACTCTTATTTTAGTGATATTTATTGAAATATAACACAAGCTAACCATATGGTCAGGTTTAAGATTCATCGTAAAAAAAACCTCTATTAGAAATATAACAGAGGTTTATTGTTTTTATGAAAAACTCACAAAGTATTATTTTCAGTCGTTATAAAGTGGCTATAGCCACTTCAGGTGGTATGTAGTCGTAGCCTAAAACTTCAGCAACCGGTTGGTAAGTGATTTTTCCGCCTAATACGTTTAAACCATTCATTAAGTGTACGTTGTCAAGCATGGCTTGTTTTGCACCCTTGTTAGCAAGCATTACCGCAAATGGCATGGTTGCATTAGTTAATGCCATTGTTGATGTACGTGCTACGCCACCCGGCATGTTAGCTACACAGTAATGTACTACGTCGTCAACAACATACGTTGGGTCTTGATGAGTTGTTGCTTTTGACGTTTCAAAACAACCGCCTTGGTCAATCGCCACATCAACAACAACAGCACCTTTTTTCATCATTTTGATGTGGGCTCTTGTTACTAATTTAGGTGCAGCTGCACCAGGAATTAAGACCGCGCCTATGACTAAGTCAGCTTCAACAATCAATTGGTCCATTGCATCAGCAGTAGAGTAAACTGTTTTTAAACGGCCATCAAATTCAGTATCTAATTGACGTAGACGGGGTAATGAACGATCTAATATTGTTACATCAGCGCCCATACCTATTGCCATACGAGCAGCTTGAGTCCCAACAACACCACCACCTATAATTAATACTTTCGCAGGAGCAACACCAGGTACACCACCTAATAAAGCACCTAAACCGCCTTGTGCTTTTTCAAGGGCATGAGCACCTGCTTGAATAGACATGCGGCCAGCAACTTCAGACATTGGCGCTAATAAAGGTAAACCACCTTGAGCAGAGGTTACCGTTTCGTAAGCAATACAGGTTGCGCCAGAAGCAACTAATAATTCAGTTTGCTTAGCATCAGGTGCTAAATGTAGGTAAGTAAAAAGTATTTGACCTGGACGTAGCATTTTACACTCGTCAGGTTGTGGCTCTTTTACTTTTATTATCATGTCAGCGGTTGCAAAAATTTCTGCTGCCGTGTTTATAATTTTAGCACCGGCTGCTATATATTGCTCGTTTTCAAAACCAATAGATTCGCCGCCGTTATTTTCAACAATCACTTCATGTCCATTAACCGTTAGCTCATTAACGCCTGCTGGAGTTAAGCCTATACGGTACTCATGGTTTTTAATTTCTTTAGGAACACCAATAATCATAATCGTCTCACCTGTTAAATGTTTTTATATTATTTGCGGCTATTATAATGCGTTATTCTCGAATTAACCTATCGTAATATTTTATATATCGATATATAATCCTGTTACAGTTAGAAAATGTAGTGTTTTATATAATGTCGTCTTCTCAAAATAAAAGTATTGATCGCATCGATCGTAATATTCTCGTTGAGTTACAAAAGAATGCTCGTATATCTAATATAGAGTTGTCTAAGAGGGTAGGGCTAAGTCCAACACCTTGTTTAGAAAGGGTTAAGCGATTAGAAAAAGAGAAGTATATCAAAGGCTACCAAGCGATATTAAATCCACAAAAGCTTGAAGCTGCGTTACTTGTGTTAGTGGAAATAACCTTAACTAAAACCAGTCCTGATGTTTTTGATGATTTTTCTAGAGCGGTCCATGAACTTGATGTTATACAAGAGTGTCATTTAGTCTCTGGGAACTTTGACTTTTTACTTAAAACCCGCGTAGCAGACATGGTCGCCTATCGAGAATTACTAGGCGA
This sequence comes from Colwellia sp. BRX10-4, assembly GCF_014077465.1. Classification (NCBI taxonomy): domain Bacteria; kingdom Pseudomonadati; phylum Pseudomonadota; class Gammaproteobacteria; order Alteromonadales; family Colwelliaceae; genus Colwellia; species Colwellia sp. BRX10-4. The sequence goes on along the minus strand of NZ_JACGVZ010000023.1, from coordinate 63,967 downwards.
TACTTTACTTCGTTTGCCCTCGGTAAGCGAAAGTAGAAGTTATGTTGTGATGGAAGAGGTTAAATCGACTAATTTTCTACCGATTAAACGTTAATCGCATCATTGAGCTCAAGTAAGTGATTTAAACATTTAACTCCTTACAATAGTTTGTTATTTTACTGTATATAAACATACCCGTATTACTGCAACTTGAGTGGTATGGCTATAAAATAGTTATTAACTCGGTTTATTATATTGTCTACAGAATCTCCTACTCAAAGTAAATTAAATGGTGTGCAACGATTACTAGAAGCTGGTTTGTTGGTTTCTTTTCTTTTTGCCATGTTTATTATGTTAGCGCTATTCAGCTTTAACCCCGCTGATCCTGGTTGGTCTCAAAGTGGTTATCAAACACCTATTCGTAATTTAGGCGGCGCTGTTGGCGCTTATATTTCTGACTTATTGTTAAACCTATTTGGTTTTATTTCTTATAGTCTGCCCTTTGTTACCGCAGTAACAGGGTGGTTATTGTTTCAAAAATATCATCGCTTAATTCAATTAGATTACTTAACCTTAGGGTTAAAGTGTATTGGCTTTATTCTTTTTTATATTGGTATAACATCAATCGCCAGTATGAATTTTGATGATGTCTTTTACTTTTCAGCCGGTGGTATTATTGGTGACGCGTTAAGTCAAACGGTGCTGCCATATTTTTCTTTTGTCGGTAGTACTTTATTATTCTTGACCTTTCTCCTCTCTGGTTTTGTGCTACTAACCGGTTTCTCATTGATCGCCTTTATTGATAAAACCGGTGCTTATACAATATTATTCGCCCAATATTTATTAACGATACCTGAAAAACTACAAGCCTACTTCACTGCCTTGAAGACTGAAAAAGTAAAGAAACATGTATTGGTTAGTACTGTTGAGAAAAAAGAACAGCCAGTGGCTTTACCTGAGCTTACTGAAAAACAACCGGCAAGTTTTCAAGTAGATAAAAATCTAGTAGATGAAAATCTAGTAGATGAAAACGAAGAGCTACATCATGCTTTTGATGTGATAAATGAACAAAGACATGAAGACATTATTGCACCGAGTAAAAAAGATCTTTCTTTTGATCTCGAAGAGGACATTGAGCACTTTGTCGCAATAGATGACCTTATCGGTGAACCACTCGCTTTTAATGTTCAAGAACATGTTAGCGATGATGAAATAACGGCTGCCTTTGAGAAAGTTGAACCCATCAATGTTGAAGAGCCCATAAAGGTCGCGGTAAAAAGAGATAGTGCAACTTATCAAGGACTACCTGGACTTGATTTATTAGATCGCCCCAACCGGACTGAAAATCCTATTGACGAGAAAGAGCTTGAATTAGTCAGTCGACTAGTTGAGGAAAAGCTCTTAGAGTTTGGTGTGAAAGCTGAGGTCGTTGGTGTTTATCCCGGACCTGTTATTACCCGCTTCGAATTAAATTTAGCGCCAGGCGTTAAAGCCAGTAAAGTGAGCGGTTTGTCGCAAGATATTGCCCGTTCCTTATCCGCTAAAAGTGTTCGTGTCGTTGAAGTTATTGAAGGTAAATCTGTTATTGGTGTTGAGTTACCTAATAAATATAGAGAAACGGTGTATTTTACTGATGTCATTTCTGCTCCGGCATTTGCTGCATCAAGATCCCATTTAGCCATGGCGATTGGTAGTGATATTTCAGGTAAACCCGTGATAGCCGATCTAGCTAAGATGCCACATTTATTAGTGGCAGGAACAACAGGCTCAGGGAAGTCAGTTGCGGTTAATACCATGATTGTTAGTATATTGTATAAATCCACACCTGAAGATGTGCGGATGATAATGATCGACCCCAAACAAGTTGAACTCTCTGTTTATAACGGTATCCCACATTTGTTAGCTGAAGTGGTAACCGACATGAAAGAAGCGGCCAACGCGCTGCGCTGGTGTGTCGGTGAAATGGAACGCCGCTATAAACTTATGTCATCTCTAGGAGTACGTAACCTTAAAGGCTACAATGAGAAAGTGCTCAATGCTATTGAAGCTGGAGAGCCGTTAATCGATCCTACTTGGCAACCTAATGATGCTTTTACGCAAACGCCACCTTTGTTAGAAAAGTTGCCTGCGATTGTTATTCTCGTTGACGAATTTGCCGATATGATGATGGTTGCAGGCAAAAAAGTCGAAGAACTTATTGCGCGTATTGCTCAAAAAGCACGAGCGGCGGGTATGCACTTAATTTTAGCGACTCAACGTCCTTCAGCGGATGTAATTACGGGGTTAATTAAAGCTAATATTCCAACCCGTATGGCACTGCGAGTACAATCAAGAATGGAGTCACGTATCATTCTTGACCAACAAGGTGCTGAACAACTATTAGGCATGGGAGATATGTTTTATTTACCGCCTGGCGAGGCTGTTTCTGTGCGTGTTCACGGCGCTTTTGTTAACGATGACGAAGTACATGCTGTTGTTGCCGATTGGAAATCTCGTGGAGAACCTAATTATGTTGAAGAAATATTGTCAGGTGATGCTGATAATGAAATTTTGTTACCCGGTGAGCAAGCCGAAGCCGATGAAGCGGTTGAACTGGATACCTTGTATGACGAAGCGGTTGAATTTGTCACTAAAGGTCGACGTGTCTCCATATCAAGTGTGCAACGTAAATTTAGAATTGGTTATAACCGTGCAGCACGCATTGTTGAAGATATGGAAAACCAAAGTGTGGTAAGTTCACCAGGCCATAACGGTGCCCGTGAAGTATTAGCACCACCACCTGTAAGAGATTTGTAGGTGTTATTTTTCCTGACTTATTTTGTCAAGTTATAAGGATTACTGAATGAATTTTTCCCTAAAAAAAACAGCACTTTTATCATTTTTTTCTGTAGTTGTATTAAGCAGCGCAAGTACCTCCGTTTTTGCTTTACCGTTCAATGAACCGACCAATTTTATAGAAAAGCCAAGCAACGATGCTTTAATTATTAAAAGTAATTTAATGCAAAAATTAGCAAAGCTTGAATATTTTACTGCAAATTTTAACCAGCAAGTTCTGGATGGCGAAGGTAATGAGTTACAAAACGCTATGGGTACTTTGGCGGTTAAAAAGCCTAACTTAGTACACTGGCAAACGGCAGAACCAGATGAGTCATTAATCGTTTCAGATGGTGACACCTTATGGTTTTTTGACCCATTTGTAGAGCAGGTTAGTGCTTATCTTTTAGAAAAAGCGTTATTCAACACTCCTATTTTATTATTAACAAGCAGCGATCCGACACTATGGCAACATTATAGCGTTAGCTCAACCGATGAAAACAATTACCTCATTCATGCTAATGATAATAATGCCCAAGTGAAGACGTTAGAATTACGTTTTAAGAAAAATAGTAATATGCTTAATAGTTTTACTATTCTAGATGCAACAGGGCAATTAAGTCTGTTTAAACTTTCACAGTTTGATCAAGTAACTGTTCCAGAAAGTGCACTATTTACCTTTAAAATACCCGAAGGTGTTGAGTTAGATGATCAACGCTAACGACGACGCTAATGGCTCTTTACCTTTAGATTTCGCTGATGAAGTAATCATTGAAACTGACAATGAAGATGATCAGTTTCAACCATTAGCGGCCAAACTTCGCCCTAAAACATTAGCCGATTATCAAGGTCAACAACATATCTTATCGCCAGGTATGCCGTTAACGATCGCGATTGAGCAGGGGAAGTGTCATTCTGTTATCTTTTGGGGGCCGCCGGGTACAGGTAAAACCACCCTAGCAGAAATTATCGCTAGTCATGCAAATGCCGAGGTTGAACGTTTATCGGCGGTAACCTCAGGTATTAAAGATATACGTCAAGCGATAGATAATGCTAAGCAACGTTTGCTGCGCCATAAAAAACGCACGGTATTATTTGTTGACGAAGTTCACCGTTTTAATAAAGGACAGCAAGATGCTTTTTTGCCTTTTATTGAAGATGGCACCATTATTTTTATTGGCGCGACCACTGAAAACCCCGCTTTTGAACTTAATCAAGCGGTTTTATCACGTGCACGTGTTTATACTTTAAAAAAATTAACGCGTGAAGACTTATCTATTATTTTAACGCGTGCTTGTGAAAATCAGCAAAACAGCAAAAACATCAAGATATCTATTGCCGATAATGCCCAGCAGCAATTATTAACCTTGGCTAATGGCGATGCACGACGTCTATTGAATGTCTTTGAAAACTGCGTTGATATTCTGTCAGGATCCAATATTACCATTACCTTAGAAACTGTTGTGCAAGTAGCAGGCAATAAAATTGCTTTATACGATAAAGGTGGTGATGCCTTTTATGATTTGATCAGTGCTTTTCATAAATCTGTGCGCGGTAGCTCACCTGATGCTGCACTTTATTGGTACGCGAGAATATTAGCCGGAGGCGGAGATGCACTTTACGTCGCCCGTCGGTTGTTAGCGATCGCCAGTGAAGACATTGGCAATGCAGACCCTAGAGCAATGCAACTCGCTATTAATGCTTGGGATACTTTTCAGCGTGTCGGACCTAGTGAAGGCGAGCGAGCGATAGCTCAAGCAACTGTATACATGGCTTTAGCACCGAAAAGTAATGCCGTATATATGGCTTTCAACCAGGCCAAAGAGCTTGCTAAAAATACTGCAGAGCTCGACGTACCCTTTCATTTAAAAAATGCCACCAGTAGTATCACTAAAGAACTCGGTCATGGCAGCGAGTATAGGTACGCTCATAATGAAGATAATGGTTTTGCTGCAGGAGAAAATTATTTTCCTGAATCCTTACAACATACCTTACTTTATCAACCAACAGACCGTGGCTTGGAAAAACAGTTAAAAGATAAACAAAATTTTCTCAATGAATTAAATAACCAAAGTAATAATAAACGTTATGACTAATACCATTAGTACCTTTTCATTATATCTATTTGTAGCACTTGGCGGAGCGTGTGGGGCAAGTCTACGCTTTTATTTTTCGCAATTAATATTGAATTGGCTCGGAAAAGGTTTCCCTTTTGCGACATTGGCGGTTAATATTTCCGGCTCATTAATCATGGGCACCTTATATGGTCTTATTGAAAATGGTGTAATGGAAGTAAGTGTCTACCGAACCCTAATAGGTATCGGGTTTCTAGGCGCTTTCACCACATTTTCAACCTTTTCATTGGATACACTTTTGTTAATGCAACAAGGTGAATTCCTAAAAGGCATGATAAATATATTACTTAATGTCAGCTTATGTATTTTTGCTGCTGGTATTGGGCTTTACTTAGTAACTTATGCGACTAAGTAAGCAGAGCTAAAATAAATAAACAACCACTTAACTTGTAGATGTGAATAAAATGCTTGATCCAAAATTATTTAGAAATGATATCGAAGCCACTGCGGCACAATTAGCGAAACGTGGCTTTTCTTTAGATACTGCGTTATTAATCGATTTAGAAGAGCAACGAAAAGCTTTTCAGATCAAAACTCAAGAATTACAAAATCAACGCAATACCCGTTCAAAATCTATTGGCCAAGCTAAAGCGCGTGGAGAAGATATTCAGCCATTATTAGCTGAAGTGAGTCAATTAGGTGCTGATCTCGATGCTGCAAAAATTGAACAAGATGATGTGCTTGCTAAAATTGATGATATTCTATCAGCGGTGCCAAACTTAATCGATCATTCAGTCCCTGAGGGGGCAAATGAAGATGACAATGTCGAAATTAAGCGCTGGGGAACACCTCGCGTTTTTGATTTTGAAGTTAAAGATCATGTTGATGTTGGTGCTGGTATTGGCAACGGTTTAGATTTTGAAAGTGGTGCAAAACTTGCTGGCACACGTTTTGCGGTTTTGCGTGGTCAAATTGCTAAAATGCACCGTGCGCTTGCACAGTTAATGCTTGATGTTCATACCGAAGAGCATGGGTATCAAGAAATGTACGTGCCTTATTTAGTTAATCAAGATTCACTTTACGGCACAGGACAATTACCTAAATTTGGTGAAGATTTATTTCACACGGATTTAAGTAATAAAAAATTCTCTTTGATCCCTACGGCAGAAGTCCCTTTAACGAATTTATTAAGAAATGAAATTGTAGAAGAAGCCGAATTACCTATTAAGATGTGTGCGCATACGCCATGTTTTAGAAGTGAAGCCGGTTCAGGTGGTCGTGATATTCGCGGTCTAATTCGACAGCATCAGTTTGATAAAGTTGAAATGGTGCAGATTGTTAAGCCTGAAGATTCATTTACTGCGTTAGAAGCCTTAACAGGTCATGCTGAAAAAATTCTTGAAAGATTAGAATTACCTTACCGTACCGTTATTTTATGTACGGGTGATATTGGTTTTAGTGCGACTAAAACGTTTGATATCGAAGTATGGTTGCCTGCACAAAATACTTACCGTGAAATCTCTTCATGTTCTAACATGGGTGACTTTCAAGCTCGCCGCATGCAAGCACGCTTTAGAAGCAGTGAAACGAAGAGACCTGAATTATTGCACACCTTAAATGGCTCTGGCTTAGCGGTTGGTCGTACATTAGTCGCTATTTTAGAAAATTACCAACAAGCTGATGGTAGTGTGAAAATTCCAACAGCATTGCAACCTTATATGAATGGTTTAACACAAATAGGCTAACACTACTTGGTAACCCCTCTTTATTGACAGCAATAAGAATCCAATACCTAGGTATTGGATTTTTTTTTGTTTTAATTTGAATTTTTAATCTGGTGATCGGGTCTATAAATAGAACTATTTCGTTATTATATTATTTATAAAGGTGAGTTGTGTTGAAGAGTTTATTTATTCAAGCTGTGGTGTTTTTAGCTATCTTTCAAGCACTGACAATGTTAAGAGAATCAGACATGCTATCATCGGGAGAACAGATAACGCCACAAACTGTTTTGTTAGAAACGCTCGATGATAAAACCATTGAACTTGCCAATTTTAACAAAACTACTATTATTTATTTTTTTGCTCCTTGGTGTCAAATATGTCATGTCAGTATCGGTAATCTTCAGGAGATATATGAAAAGAATCAACAGATAAATGTTATCGCCATTGCATTAGATTATGTCGATAAAAAAGAGGTCTTTGAATTTTCTAGCCAGCATCAGTTAACTTTCCCTATTGCCTTAGGCACAGAGCAAATTAAGCACCAATTCAAGATAGAAGGTTATCCAAGTTATTATGTCATTGATGATAAAAATACCGTTATTGCAAAATCAATGGGCTATTCTTCTGAAATTGGGCTGTTTCTTAGGACACTTTAACGCATATTACTTCTGATCTTTTCATTGTTTGTGTACACTGTGGCTATTCATAATAAAAATAGCAGATCCTGTCATGCAAATTACCTCTAACTTTGATAGTGGAAATATCCGCGTTATTGATGCAAGCCAAGCCGATAATATTCAACTTGAAATTGTTAAAGACAACCAATCTGATTTTTATCAGTGGTTTCATTTTAAACTTAATAATACCGAACGTTGTGAACATACCCTTCATTTAATGAATGCTGGAACTTCTGCTTACACAGAAGGATGGACAGATTATCAAGCAGTGGCATCCTATGACCGTGAGCACTGGTTTCGTGTACCAACTGAATTTGACGGAGAAAAACTGAGTATTACTTTAACCCCAGAATATGATTCAGTTTATTTTGCTTATTTTGCTCCTTATAGCTACGAACGTCATCAAGACTTACTGCATCAAGCGCAATTAGATATTGATTGTCAGTTGCAAGTTTTAGGACAAACCCTCGATGGACGCGATGTTTCAGTATTAAAAGTTGGAGAAGAAGGTCCCAACAAGAAAGTTATTTGGGTTACTGCTCGTCAACATCCTGGCGAAAGTATGGCTGAATGGTTTATGGAAGGTTTTATTGACCGTTTGCTCGATGAAGACGATGGCGTTGCTCGCTCACTCTTAGACAGTTCGGTGTTTTATTTAGTGCCTAATATGAATCCTGATGGTTCAGTTCGAGGACATTTAAGAACAAATGCTATCGGTACTAATTTAAATCGTGAGTGGTTAGAACCTTCAATGGCACGTAGTCCAGAAGTATTCTTGGTGCGTGAGAAAATGTTAGCTACCGGTGTTGACATGTTTCTTGATATTCATGGCGATGAAGCTCTACCGTTTAACTTTGTCGCTGGCTGTGAAGGTGTACCCGCATATGACGCTAAACATAAAGCCTTAGAAGAAAAATTCAAAGCAATTCTTTTAGCGGTAACTCCTGAGTTTCAAGATGACAAAGGTTATGATAAAGATGAGCCTGGCCAAGCTAACTTAACTGTGGGTGCTAATTGGGTTGGTAATAACTTCAAATGTTTGTCTTATACTGTAGAAATGCCTTTTAAAGATAATGACTTATTACCAGACCGCAGTGTCGGTTGGTCAGACACGCGTAGTAGCTTATTTGGTCGTGACTTTTTAACGGCTATTTATCATGTTGTTGATGATTTACGCTAAACCTATCTAAAATCAATAATTGAAGGTCGATGTTCGTTTAAGTGCTATATCAAGTTGTGCTTAAATGATTAGCGGGCCTCAAATGTCGAACAACAAATTAAATAATAATAATAATAAATCTGGAGTGTCATGTGGAAGCGATTGTAAATACCATTAACGGCTATATTTGGAGCCCGTACTTAATCTATCTCTGTTTAGGAACGGGGGTCTTTTTCTCTGTCTTAACGCGATTTGCGCAAGTACGTCATTTCAGAGAAATGTTTCGCCTATTACTTTCGGGTAAAAGCTCAGAAAAGGGTATCTCATCTTTTCAAGCCTTAGCGGTGTCTTTATCTGGACGAGTTGGTACTGGTAATATTGCAGGGGTTGCTGCTGCTATTGGTTTTGGTGGACCTGGCGCGGTATTTTGGATGTGGGTAGTTGCCTTTTTAGGTGCAGCAACGGCTTATATCGAATCAACCAATGCCCAAATCTATAAAGAAGAAGAGGACGGTCAGTACCGTGGTGGCCCAGCTTACTACATTGAAAAAGCCTTAGGTCAGAAATGGTATGCTTGGATATTTGCTTTATCAACTATTCTCGCTTGTGGTGTTTTACTACCGGTTGTGCAATCAAACGGCATCGGTGATGCTATGGTCAATGTGTTTGGCGCCGGTGGTTCAGTTAGCTCTTTTATGGGCGACTTACCTTTAACTAAAGTATATACCGCGGTATTTATTGTTTTATTACTTGGTTTTATCATTTTTGGTGGTGTTAAGCGTATTGCGAACTTTACCCAAATTGTGGTGCCTTTTATGGCACTTGCTTACATTATTATTGCCTGTACTATCATAGCATTGCATATTGATCAGCTACCCGGTGTCTTTATGCTAATTATTACCGATGCTTTTACGCCAATGGCGGGCTTTGGGGCTGCAATTGGTTGGGGTGTTAAACGCGGAGTTTATTCAAATGAAGCCGGACAAGGTACTGGACCCCATGCTGCTGCTGCTGCAGAAGTTGAACATCCAGCGCAACAAGGATTAGTGCAAGCTTTCTCAGTTTATATTGACACCTTATTTGTTTGTTCTGCAACTGCGTTTATGATCTTAATCACACAGTCGTATAATGTTATGCCTGAAGGCGCGACTAGTTTTGTTGTTAGTAACTTAGCAAGTGACGTTGTTATTAGCGGTCCTGCTTTTACGCAAATTGCGGTCGATAGTGTTTTAACCGGTTTCGGTAAACCCTTTATTGCTATTGCATTGTTTTTCTTTGCCTTTACAACAGTACTAGCTTATTACTTTATCGCAGAAAACAATGTTTCTTATATTAATAAAACAATTAAAATGCCGGTACTTAGATTCTTCCTTAAAGTGGTGCTAATGTCAGCTGTCTTTTATGGGACTGTTGCAGAACCAAGTGCTGCTTGGAGTCTTGGTGATATAGGTGTTGGGTTAATGGCATGGTTGAATATCTTTGCACTTATCGCCATTTTCTTTATGGCTAAACCCGCGATTAAAGCACTAAAAGATTACGAACGTCAGCAGAAATTAGGGGTGACAAAATTTACCTTTGACCCTAAAAATCTAGGTATTGAAAAAGCAAAGTTCTGGGAAGATCGTTTTAATAAAAACAAGTGATTTTATTTATAATTGATTTACTTTTATTAATTTGCAATAAAAGTGAAATTACTTTAAAAAACGTCCAATAGGACGTTTTTTTTTGCTTAAATTTAGGTAGAATATTAACACTAATTATTTTATGGAGCGTTATCTTCCTATGGCTGTAATTAATTGCCCAAACTGTAAGAAAAAGATATCTGACAAAGCGAAGTCTTGCTCTCATTGTGAAATCGATTTGACCAAAGTTGATGCCAGTCAAATAGCATCAATGAAAAAATTAAGCAAAATAGATCAATCTCAAAAACTGATGAATCACTCATTTATCGCTATGTTGCTTTTTTGTGGTGGTTTTCTGTTTTTGTATTGGCAAGACGCACAGCAGGGCACATGGCAATATTTTATCAGTATTGGTGCGGCAGTGGTTGGCTTTATTTGGTATATTGCAACCCGCATTCGTTTGCTGATGCTTAAATACCGAAATTAACATTAACTTTTCTCGTAAGAATTAAGAAACAAAGGCTGTAAATATAACAATGGATATTATTTCATTAGTAGACGATATGTCAGAAGAAATGTACTTGCGCTTAAAGTGTGCCGCTGAAACGGGCAAATGGCCAGAGGGAACTATAGTTGATACAGCACAAAAAACATCAGCGCTACAAATTACCATGGCTTATCAATCAAGACATTTAAACTCAGATCAAATCTTAAGTGTTGGCGCAGATGGACTTATCGTAGATAAAACTAAACGCCAGTTGAAAAGCGAGTTTGCTGATCTTAAAAACAACCCAGACAATAATATTGCAAGGTTTTCCGATTTATGATTTTTTCTAAATTTTTCAAAGCAAAATGGCAAAGTAAAGAACACAATGTTCGGTTAACGGCAATCAGTGAAGATTTATTACTTAGCAATCCTGATGACTTAGTTATATTAACAAACCTTGCACAAACAGACCCTAACGAATTAGTGCGCCGCGCTGCTCTTATTAAAATGGCTGACTTTACTGTCTGGCATAAAAACAGTATCGACAACGACAATAAAAAAGTCCGCGAATATTGTCTTAAGCAAGTAGAAAAAATTCTGCTTGGTCAGCATAAAATAACGATCAGTAATCAAGAAAAATTAGTCTTATTGAAAAGTAATAATAAGTTACCGTCCTTGGAACTATGGTTACAAAATGAAGCACAAGCTGATGTTGTTATCGCTTTATTTGAAAAAATTAATAAACCATCGTTAACCCATTCAATATTTACCCATAAGCAAGATGAAGTCGTACAAGCTTATTTACTCGAACAAGAATTGCCTCTCGATGTGTTAGATAAATTACTTAAAAAATCATGTAATGAAAAAATAAAAACTAATATTGAGCAACAGTTACAGCATTTACATCAGTTGGCAGAGCAACCTGACAAAATTAAAAAAGGTGTGCAGTTAGTTTTAGCAAAGTTACTCGCTTTGAAAGAAGTAAATGATTATCTGCAACTCAAAGAAAAACAAGCTGAATTAGAAACGCAGTGGAAAAACTATTATCAAGACTTCTCTTGTCTCTCTTCGCCAGAAGCTGAAAACTTTACAGATAAGTATAAAATAATTAATAGCCAACTCATTAAGCATTTCTCTCCGTTACATGAAGCCCATCAACAAGAAATCATTGCTGAAAAATTAGTGGCAGACAAACGTTTGGCTAATGAGCATTTTAATAGTGCCCTTAATAAAATGAGTAAAAAACTTACCACAACAATTTTTGAAAGTGGTGACCTTGATGAAGCTGAGTATCAAGATAAACTTGAGCAATTACGTGGAGAAATAACCTCTTCAATCTTAAACAGTAAAGAACAACAGCACTTTATTGCTTTAGTAAAAGCCCAAGCAAAAAAACTGGCTCAATTGCCTGAGATTGCACAATCGGTGAGTGATGCAACCCATCTAATTTCAAAAATATCACAAGTCGCTTTACCTAAAGATATTGAAGAATTGAACCTGCGTAAACCTTTGTTCGATCAGTGGTTACAAGAATGGAAAACTGTTGAGCTAAAAGCAGCGGGGGTATTACCACAGTCTATTGTTGACGCCTTTAAAGAAATAAAACAACAATGGCAGCAAGGCCTAAAATTGTTAATTAAAGAACAAGGCTTACTTTTATCACAATGCCAGAAAAAAATTGCTGACGTAAAGCGCTTAATAATAACAGGTAAGTACAATGCGGCTTTTGGTGTTTTCAAAAAAGCTAAAAAACATTTTGATGGTTTATCAGAAGAGCAAAAATTACGAGTTCAACGTGACTTTGATGATATAACAGATAAAATTGCCGAATTAAGTGATTTAGAGCAATCTATTGCTACGCCTAGAAAACAGCAGTTACTTGTGGATATTAAGTTACTCGTTGATCAGCCCATTGATAACCCCAATGAGCAAGCGGCAAAAGTTAAACAATTCCGTGTTACGTGGAATTCACTTGGACATGCTGAACAATCAATTGAAAAAGAGTTAAATTATCAATTCAACGCACTTTGCGAACAAGCTTTTGCCCCATGTCGGTTATTTTATGCAGAACAAGAAAAGTTACGTGAACTACATCTTGAATCTCGCCAACAACTTATTAGTAAAGCCGAAAGTTTTGCCAATGACTTTTCTGCAAAACTCAATGAAGGCATTGATAATGAAGCCATCGATTGGAAGTTTACAGATGCAACACTCAATAAATTAATACAGCAATGGCAAAACGCGGGGCAGGTTGATAAAACTAAATTCAACTTACTCAGTCAATCGTTTATGGCGAGCTTACAACCCGTTAAAGCTGAATTAAGAAATTATCATCAACGTAACAGTGATAGCAAAAACCTATTGATCGCTCAAGTTACTCAAGCATTGAATGACGATGATGTTTTCTCTGCGATTGAGAGTGTTAAAAAATTACAAACACAATGGCAATCCCTTGGTTACAGCGGTCAACGTGAAGAGAATCAGCTTTGGCAAAAATTTAGAAAAGTGAATGACCAGCTATTTGCAAAGCGTGATGAAGCAAAGTTACTTGAACAATCGAACCGTGAAAATCAACAAATTGAATTATCACAACAATTACAAAGCTATCAGCAACAACTAGTCGCAGATATATCAGAAACAGCGTTATTAAATTTACAAGTAAGTATTGAAGAATTACGAGTGAAAATTACCAGTCAACGTCCGGTAATAAGAAGTGCTGTGACTTTAGCTGAAAAATTACTTGCCCAAATATTTCAACGACTCATGCAAATGACAGAAAATAAAAAGGCCAAGACTTGGCAACTTGTTTTTGATTGCTTAGAAAGTTTAGCCACTAATAAACCTGAAACGGTAGCAGATTTTTCTGAAGCACTGGTAGATTTACCCAATGTTTGGCAGAAACGTTTACAAGAGTGTTATCAAAACAGCAAACTGATTGACAGAAGTAACAAAACCCTTGAACTTGAAATTTTAGCAAGTAAAGAGTCACCTGCAGAATTTAAAGCCGAGCGGATGCAAGTACAAGTACAATTATTACAAAATCAAATGTTGTCAGGGCAATCTATCGATTTAACTAAATCGCTTATTGAATGGTTAAAATTAGGGGCGTTGTCTGCAAATGATTTACCATTACTGGCCAGAGTTAAAGCTATTTACTGCTAGTTTTATGTGAGTCTAATGTCAGTTGAATGTGAGTTTATTTCATTAAATAGTCTTAACGATACCCCAAAGCCACTGATTATTTAGTGGCTTTTTCTTCTCAGGTGTTTACTAAATTTAGCCAGTTTTTTAAGGCGTGTTAAAGCAGGCTACCGTTATACTTAATGTGAATTTCATCCTACCTCTCAGTAACGCGTAACCGTATATTTAAAGGGTATTCCTTCTAAAACGGCGAGCATAAGCACTGACGTTATTTTAAGCCGCTGTTTTTAAATATTTTTATTTTTATCTTTAGGCAAGGAGGGATTTGGAAATATATGAGAGATAAATGAGGCTGCCATGTTTATTAATCATAGCAACCAGAGCATAAAGGCTTAATGAGTAGTGAGTTCACCACGAAGATTTTCTTTTAAAAGACGACAAATTTCAGCTTGAGGCAATTCTTTACTGAGTAAATAATGTAGTTTAGTTAATGTTGCTTCTAATGTCATATCACCACCACCGACAACACCACATTTACTTAATGCGACGCCCGTTGCATAACCTTCCATATTCACAGTCCCTTTTATGCATTGACTACAATTTACCACCACAATTCCTTGATGATAAGCTTGCGTTAAACAAGCAAGTAGCTGTTCATCTTGTGGCGCATTACCCACGCCATAACTGCGAATAATTAACGCTTTTACCGGTTGCTTGATAATGTTGGCGACTAGTTCACTAGAAATCCCTGGATACAAATGAACAACACCTATCGGTTGTGGTGTTATTTGTGCGACCGAGAATGCTTGAGTAACAGCAACGTTGAGTTTACCTTCAAGGAGCTTAATATTAATTCCAGCTTCTAGAAGTGGCGACATGTTGGGGGAGTCAAAAGCGTTAAAGCCATCAGCGTAAGCTTTAATGCAACGGTTACCCCGGTATAATTTATTATTAAAATATAGGCCCACTTCATTAATGGGGTAGTTTGCCGCAATATAAAGTGAATTTAACAGATTTACTTGTCCGTCTGAGCGTAATTGGCTTAACGGAATTTGTGAGCCGGTTACAATGACAGGTTTGGATAAATTTTCAAACATAAACGAAAGCGCAGAGCTGGTATAAGCCATGGTATCTGTACCATGAAGAACAACAAAACCATCATAATTATCGTAATTAGCTTTTATATCATCGGCAATACGTTGCCAATCTTGCGGCGTCATATTCGATGAATCAATTAATGGTGAATATTCATTAATGGTGAAATCAGGCATCTCTTGTCGATGAAAATCAGGCGTACCATTAATTGACTCGGTTAAATGTCCTTTTACCGGAACACAACCTTGTCCGCTGTTTTTCATGCCGATGGTACCGCCAGTGTAGGCGATATAAATGCGTTTTTTCATGTTGTTACCTTAGAATTATTACTGTCTTTTCGTTTTGTCTGATAATCACGTGCGCTTGTTAAATAGTGTTCTCTATTCACTTCCATGTGAATCTAACAAAGCGATTAAGATCACTGCGAACTAATTAATTTCACAGGTCATACATAAGGAATAAACCCCTTGCGGATCATTAAGTATGTTGAGGTGAGACAGTTGTGCTTTCATTTCTAAAAATAATTTATCCGTATTACTTAGGGTTATTATTTCAGTTTCAGGAAAGAAAGTCTTCGCTTGACCTAATAACCCTTGCAGGAAAAGATCTTTTGGCGTTTGTTCTATTTCAATCAATAAGGTTTCAAACGTTGCTAACTCGGCTAATTCTGCTGCTGCATTAATAGCGGTCGTTAAGTTGCCTAATTCATCAACAAGCCCTAACTCTTTCGCTTTTGCCCCTGACCAGACACGTCCTTGGGCTATACTATCAACTTGCTCAAGGCTCATATTTCTATTTTCGGCGACAAGGCCAATGAAGTCTTGATAGCCTCTATTAATATTTAATTGAAATACTCTTGCCATGCCATCAGTTAGTGGGCGGGTTACACCAAATCCTGCTATATCAGTAGTACCAACGCCATCAGTGTAAACACCTAGTTTGCTTAATGAATTCTCAAAGGTCATGAAAAATCCATAAATACCAATTGAGCCGGTGATTGTTGCCGGAGAAGCGATTATTTTATCAGCAGGTGCCGATATCCAATAGCCTCCAGAGGCGGCATAAGTTCCCATTGAAGCAACAACAGGTTTTCCTGCTAACTTGATTAGTTCAATTTCTTGACGAATAATTTCAGAGGCATAAGCACTTCCACCTGGGCTATCGACACGAAGAACTACCGCTTTCACCTTATTGTTTAAACGTGCTTCTCTTAATAGTGATGCTGTACTATCCCCGCCAATGGTTCCTGGTTTTTGGTGACCATCTAAAATAGTCCCCTTAGCAACAATAACGGCGACCTTATCGGTATTTGGGTTAACCATTGGGTACATAGGTTTAGTAGCAGACAAATAATGTTTGAAACTGATATGATTGTAGCTATCACCGGCAGAATTTTTTCCAACAAGTTTAATCAAAGACAGCTTCATCTCTTGACGATTTTTTAATGCGTCAACCCAAAGATTATCTAAAGCATACTGCGCAATATTACCATCAGCTTGCTCAAGTTTTGCCACTAAAACATCAGCATTTTCATCAAAGTTATTAATCGAAAACTTTCGGTTGCTTGCGACATCACTTTTATATTGTGACCATAAGTCAGTTAACCATAATTTATTGGCTTCTTTAGCTGCCGCTGACATATCGTCGCGCATGTAAGGTTCTACAGCAGATTTATAGGTACCGACTCGAAATATATGTTGGCTAATGGAAAGCTTATCTAATGCTGATTTAAAATAAAGTTGATAACGACCATAACCGTCAAGTAACAACCAACCACGAGGATTGAGCCATACTTCATCAGCAGAGCTTGCCAAGTAATATTGGTCTTGTGAATACTGATCGCCAACAGCAATTATTTTTTTACCAGCCGCTTTAAACGTCTCTAAAGCTTGGGCAATGTCTTGTAATTTACTTAACCCCGTGCTGTTAAGTCCTTGAAGCTGTAATACGATCATTTCTATACGGCTGTCATTTTTTGCTCTTTCAATGACATTCAATAAGTCGCTAAGTAAAACTTCTGGGTTTTTTTCTTTTTCTTCTAACGCTTCCGATATCAAAGCATCCATCGGGTCAATCGCATTCTTTTGTTCAACGATATCTCCGGTAAGATTTAACACTAAGGCTGTATTGTTAGGGACAACGGTCTTGTCATCATCGCTGCCAAGTGCCGCGATAAATATAAATAAAACCAGAAAAAAAACGACATTAATAATTATTTTTCTAAATGAATTTAATAAACTAAAAAATTTTAAAGTCACTCGTTTTAAAGCACTTTGCTTTACAGGAGCATTAGGTAACGATGTGGGTTCTGTCATAATATCCGGCACAGTTAGTGTGTAATTGTAATTACTGGCTATGCTACTTAATTATTGATCACTTATGTAGTCTGATTAGTAAATAAATGTGTTATTAGCAAACTTTTTTCATTATATGTTACACCTTTACTTTTTTGAGCCGGTCGGTTGACCCGTATTGATTATTATCTATGTTGTTTATTAAACAACATGTAGCGATCCGCGTGCACTTTGAAGGACAACGGGTATATAATCCTTAGTATTGAAACTACCCATGAGTCTTTATAATTAATGAATGCCAAAGAATTATTATTACAGCGACAATCTAATCCTAGGTTAATATCACCAGCCCCTGTTGCTAGCGATGTTGAATTTATATTGAACGCTGGAATGCGCGTTCCTGATCACGGTTGTTTATCACCCTGGTTTTTTACCCTTGTTAAAGAACAAGGTTTAGATAAGTTAAGCCAGATATTTGAAGATGTCGCTAAAGTTCAACAGTTTACTGAGGCTAAAATACAAAAAGCTAAAAAGATGCCATATCGTGCACCGTTAATTATCGTTGTTAGCACGCGGTATCAAGCGCACGACAAAGTGCCTAAGTTTGAACAAGCAATCGCAGCAGGTTGTTGTGCCCATGCTATGCAAATGGCTGCTTTTAGTTTAGGTTATGGCGCTGTGTGGCGAACAGGAGACTTTAGCTACGACTCTTCAGTGAAACGTGGCTTAGGAATAGGCCAAAACGATGATATTATTGGTTTTATTTACATAGGCACCGCCGAAAATGATCGTCCTATTAAACCCGCTAAAACCTTAGCATCTCATGTTTCATATTTGTAAAATAAAGGAGTCGCGATGAATATTGAAATTTTAGATGCGCCTGAGCAAGCATTAATTGATTTTTTAGATAAAAAAATTGCAGACTTCAATTGGGCTCACTGGGAAGTAAGCGAACGAAAGCCATTAGCTATTCAAATAAAGGACGAACTAGGTAACATTATTGCTGGTTCATCCGCACGCACCTTTGGTAATTGGCTTTTAATTAATACGCTGTGGGTCGACGAGTCACTTCGTGGTAAAAAAATGGGTGTTAAGATATTAGCACAACTTGAAACTGCAGCAGTGGCGAGGGGATGTACGTTAAGTATGCTTGATACTCTGAATTTTCAAGCAATGCCGTTTTATGAAAAGCAGGGGTATCAAACAAAATGGGTACAAGAAAATTATCCAAAAACAGGCTGTAAATATTTTATGGTAAAAGAACTTACTGAGTAAACCGGATATATCACCCATAAAAAAACCTCAATAATGAGGTTTTTTATGGGCTTATTATTCTTAGCCTAGAACGCAGCGTTGTTTGGCGTTCTTGGGAAAGGAATTACGTCACGAACGTTTTGCATACCGGTAGCATAAGCCACTAAACGTTCAAAACCTAAACCAAAACCTGAATGAGGAACAGTGCCGTAACGACGTAAGTCTCGATACCAACTGTAATCATCTTGGTTTAAATTCATTTCGGCTAAACGCGCATCAAGTACATCAAGACGTTCTTCACGTTGGCTACCACCAATAATTTCGCCAATGCCTGGTGCTAAGATATCCATAGCAGCAACAGTTTTGCCATCATCATTTAGGCGCATGTAAAATGATTTAATATCTTTAGGGTAATTTTGTAACACGACGGGGCCATTAAAATGTTCTTCGGCTAAGTAACGCTCGTGCTCTGAATTAAGATCAACACCCCAAGCTACTTTATTTTCAAATTTCTTGTCACAATTTTCTAATATTGTAATAGCGTCAGTGTAATCTAAACGGACAAAATCATTATTAATAACAGAATTCATACGGTCAATAACTGTTTTATCAATACGCTGTTGGAAGAAATTCATGTCATCACTACGTTCATCAAGCACAGCTTGGAAGACATATTTTAGCATTTCTTCTGCTAGGTCAGCAGCATCAGACAAATCAGCAAAAGCGATTTCTGGTTCAATCATCCAAAATTCTGCAAGGTGACGTGTTGTGTTAGAGTTTTCAGCACGAAAGGTCGGTCCAAAAGTATAAACCTTTGAAAGGGCACATGCATAAGTCTCAACGTTCAATTGACCTGAAACGGTTAAGAAAGTTTCTTTACCAAAAAAATCTTTAGCGTAATCAACATTACCTTTATCGGTGCGAGGTAAGTTTTCCATATCAAGCGTACTCACACGGAACATTTCGCCAGCGCCTTCACAATCTGAGCCAGTAATTAACGGCGTGCTGATCCAGAAGTAACCTTTACTGTGTAAAAAGCGATGAACCGCTTGAGCTAACGTATTACGAACACGAGCAACAGCTCCGCCCATATTAGTACGAGCACGCAGATGAGCTTGCTCTCGTAAAAATTCAATACTGTGACGTTTAGCTGCCATAGGATAGGTATCAGGATCATCAACCAATCCAAGTATCTCTACCTTAGTTGCCTGAATTTCAAAAGATTGGCCTTGGCCCGGAGACTCAACCAAAATACCGGTGACTTTTACAGAAGCACCCGTAGTCAATTTTAATATTTCTGATTGATAATTATCGAGATCACTGGGTGCGATAGCTTGAATCGCATCAAAACATGATCCATCATGAACCGCTAGGAATGAAATACCTGCTTTAGAATCACGGCGAGTGCGGATCCATCCGTGTACTGTAACTGCTTCACTTACTGGGTACTTACCAGCAAGTACATCAGTGATTGAGATAACTGACATTATCAACCTCTTTTCTTTATTAAATTATTGTCATAGATTTTGCCGGTGCACAGACCCAGAGTAGAATACTGAATTTATTTGCACTAACTTTAAGGTGTGATATGTTACCTTTACTGCGGTGTTTAACAAGTAAAAGTTGCTAATCCTGTCTATATAAAAACAAAAAACAGTAATATTGACTTTAGAGGGTTTGAATCAATGATATTGGGATTAAAAAACAGGCGACATTCAACAGGTTTTGGGTCCTGTTAAGCCGGACTTTGGCATTAAGCGGATGGATATTATTCATTTTTGCTATTGTTATGTCTTTTTATGCCGCACCAGAGCAAGATTATGGTTTATTGCGCTTTAGAAATATTGAAATAAGAGAATTTTGGTTAACGCCATTAACGGGCTATTTATATATCGTGCTTTGGGTCAGTGCACTTTGTAGTTACCTTTGTTTGGTTGTCGATCATTATCGCACTAGAAGATAACAAGACAGTAAGCATTTTAATATCGTCCTGCTAATTACCATAACGGTTGCTTGGGCCATCTACATATTAGTGAAACTTAACTTGGCGTAAGGTTATTAATAATTCTATGCCGTTTTACTTAGCAGCTAATCAGTGTCGATTAATCTTCAAAACACTGCTGTTCATCGAGTACCGTGCTTATTGCCTTAACAAGTTTCGCTAAAGCCCGTTCATCACTGATAAAAGGCGGCATAATATAAATAAGCTTACCAAACGGTCTGATCCAGACACCCAATTCAACAAATCTTTTTTGTATCTTTGCCATATTAACAGCAACCCTTGTTTCTACCACACCTATACCGCCTAAGACGCGGGCATTTTTTACTCTTGAATGTTGATTTAACACTAATAAGTGTCGCGTTAAATAATCTTCAATAAAACTCACTTGCTGTTGCCATTCTCCTGTTGCCAAAAGATCTAGACTTGCATTTGCTACCGCACAAGCCAGCGGATTAGCCATAAACGTTGGGCCGTGCATAAAACATCCGGCTTCTCCATCACTGATGGTCTTTGCGATTTCTTGCGTACACAATGTTGCTGCCAGGGTCATATAACCGCCGGTCAGGGTTTTTCCTAAACACATAATGTCAGGACTAATATCCGCCCAGTGACAAGCAAACAATTTTCCTGTACGGCCTAAACCCGTAGCAATTTCATCAACAATAAATAACACCTGATATTGGGTACATAAGGCGCGACAGGCTTTTAAATACTCAGGATGATAAAAACGCATACCACCAGCACCTTGGACAATAGGTTCAATAATAAAGGCGGCAATATCATTATGGTGTTGTGCAAATAGGGCTTTTAAAGGCGCTAACTCAGCGCTATCCCAAGGTTGATAAAAATCACACTGTGGCGCAGGTGCGAAAATGTTTTTCATTAATACACTTTCAAAAATTTGATGCATACCATTAACCGGATCGCATACCGACATCGCGGCAAAAGTATCACCATGATAACCATTTTTAACGGTCAATAATTTATGCTTTTCACTTTTGCCCTGACTGTGCCAATACTGTAATGACATTTTTATGGCAACTTCTACCGATACAGAGCCAGAGTCAGATAAAAAAACTTTTTGCAGCGGCTCTGGTGTGATCTCAATGAGCTTTTTACACAAATTAATAGCGGGTTCATGCGTTAACCCCCCAAACATAACATGTGCCATCTTTTGTGTTTGATCAACAAGCGCCTGATTTAATTTTGGATGATTATAGCCGTGTAAAACAGACCACCAAGACGACATACCATCAACAAGTTCTTCACCCGTCGCTAACTTTATATAAACGCCCTTGGCCGATTCAACTAAGTAGGAAGGCAGAGGGTTTGACATCGATGTGTAAGGATGCCAAACATGTTTCTTATCAAAATCGATTAAATCTGTGTGTTTTTTATTCATATGTAAAGCTTGCTATGTTTTTTATGTTGACAATTAATGACTGGCGTATAGATTACCTGCTAATATTTAGCGATGCAATTTCACATTTACATTTTACAGTAAAGGTTTCACATGTCACAAACGAATATACCTCGTCATGATTGGTCAATAGCAGAAGTGGAAGCATTGTTTGCTCGACCTTTTAGTGACCTTATGTTTCAAGCTCAAACCGTTCATCGTGAACACTTTAATCCTAATGAAGTACAAGTTAGTACCTTATTGTCAATTAAAACAGGTGCTTGTCCTGAAGATTGTAAATATTGCTCGCAAAGTGCACGCTATAATACTGATGTTCAAAAAGAACGTTTGATGGAAGTTGAAAAAGTATTAGAAGCAGCAAAGGTAGCGAAAGACCAGGGGTCAACACGTTTTTGTATGGGGGCAGGTTGGAGAAATCCAAAAGCTCGTGACATGCCCTTTGTATTAGAAATGGTCAAAGGTGTTAAAGCACTTGGCTTAGAAACCTGTATGACATTAGGCATGATTAACGGAGGTCAAGCCGATGAATTACAAGAAGCCGGGTTAGATTATTATAACCACAACCTAGATACTTCTCCTGAACATTATAACTCTATTATTACCACACGCAGCTATCAAGACCGATTAGATACACTGCAAAATGTCCGTGATTCGGGAATGAAAGTTTGTAGTGGTGGTATTGTTGGTTTAGGTGAAAATGCTCAAGACAGAGCGTCATTCTTAGCACAATTGGCCAACTTACCTAAACATCCTGAAAGTGTTCCAATTAATATGCTGGTAAAAATTGCCGGAACACCACTTGCAGATGTTGACGATTTAGAAGCTTTTGATTTTGTTCGTTGTATAGCCGTTGCACGTATTATGATGCCTAAAAGCCATGTGCGTTTATCAGCTGGGCGCGATGCAATGAACGAGCAAATGCAAGCAATGTGTTTCTTAGCCGGTGCCAACTCAATATTCTACGGTTGTAAGTTGTTAACTACAGGCAACCCTGAAGCCAATAAAGATATGCAGTTATTTGCAAAATTGGGCATTAACACAGAAACAGTGGCCACCGATGATATTGAGACCGAGCAGAAAATAACGACTGCCGTTGTCAATCAGCAAAATAAAGAACTTTTTTACGACGCTGCGCTTTAACGTTTATTTACTGATCAAGAGCCAAGCTGAAATTTATGTCTTTTAACTTTATTGCTGAGCAAGTCGCTCAGCAAAAAGAAAAATCACAATATCGCCAACGCCAATGTATAAGCGAGCAAAATGGCCGAGAGGTGGTTGTTGCAGGAAAACGCTATTTAAATTTTTCTTCTAATGATTATCTCGGCTTAAATCACCATCCTTTAATAAATAAAGCCTGGCAAGAAGGTGTCGATAAATACGGCAGTTGCGCAAGCGCTTCGAGTTTAATTACCGGTTTTCATTATGCACACCAAGCCTTAGAAGATGAAGTTTGTCAGTGGTTAAATAAACCACGCTGCTTACTTTATAGTAGTGGTTTTACGGCTAATTCTGGTGTATTACAAGCCTTGGGTAAAAAAGACTGCCAATTTTTTTTAGACAAGTTAAGTCACGCTTCTTTAATTGATGGTGCTCTGGCTAGTGAAGCTTCAGTGAAGCGATATTTACACAATAATCATCAGCAACTTGAACAATATTTAGCGAAAAGTCCTGTTGACAATAAACTCATTATTTCTGAAGGTATCTTTAGCATGGATGGCGATCGTGCAGACGTTAGCCAGTTAATTATGATTGCTCAGCAGCAACAAGCTATGCTTTACATGGATGATGCACACAGTATTGGTATTATTGGTCAGGCCGGTCAGGGCAGTAGTAGCTTTGGTCAGGTCGATATAGTAATGGCAACTTTTGGTAAAGCTTTAGCCACTAGTGGTGCATTTATCGCTTGTGATGAAGATGTTTATGATTACTTAGTCAATTTTTCTCGTCATTATATTTATTCAACCGCGATTTCCCCCGCCGTTGCTTGGGCGACAAAAACCAGCATCAAGCTTGCTCAAAAAGAGTCTTGGCGCAGAGATAATATTTTTGAATTGAGCGCGCTTTTATCAACTAAGCTTAATAGTCAAATAACAATAATTCCGTCATCCTCTTCTATTCACGCTATTGTTATTGGCAGTGAAACAAGAACTCTAGAAATATGTCAACATTTGAAAAACAAAGGTATTTGGCTAACCGCGATACGCCCACCAACGGTTGCTAAAAACAGCTCAAGGTTACGCGTTACCATTACGGCCAACCATAAAGAATGCGATATCAATTACTTAGCTAATTGTTTGAATGAGGTTTTACGTTAATGCCTGAAGTATTAAACAGAATTAAAATAGCTAAGTCATTTGGCTTAGCGAGTCAGTCGTATGATATTTCATCGCGACTACAACGCTATACGGGTAAGCACTTAATGTCTTTATTACCCAACCGTTCAGATCTCACCGTCGTTGACTTAGGCTCTGGTACCGGTTTTTTTACTGACATTCTTGCCAGTAAATTCCAGCAAACTATTGGCGTTGATATCTCTGCTAAAATGCTGGCTTTTGCTCAAGAAAACCGCAGTAAGGAAATTTGCTGGTTAGAAGCTGATGCGTATTACCTGCCTTTTCAAGCCAACTCCATTGATGTTATTTATTCTAATTTGGTTATTCAGTGGTGTGATCCACTCGATGATATTATAGAAGAAATTTTACGCGTACTCAAACCAGGAGGATTGTTTATATTTTCCACCTTACTCGATGGCACATTACATGAATTAAAATCATCTTGGGCACAAGTCGATGATGAACAGCACGTGATTGACTTTAAAACACATGCTGACCTAAAAGTTACTTTTGGTAAGTCCTCATGTAAATTACTTGAGCAAAAAACTCAAGACCTAGTGTTAGAATATCAAAATGTTATACATCTAGCGCGAGAACTGAAAGGGCTAGGCGCAAATCATGTCCCTAAACAGCAAGGTAAGGGTTTAGCGGGTAAAGATAAATGGCAAAAGATGACTAATAGCTATCAAGACTTTCAAGAGCCTAGTGGTATTTATCCGGCGACTTATAAGGTGTATTCTGCAATGATGGTGAAATTAAATGCTTAAAATATTTATTACTGCTACAGATACTGATGCTGGAAAAACCTATTTTGCGCAAATACTCACCGCAGCCTTAGTTAAAAAAGATTATCAAGTTGCTGTGTTTAAACCTATATCTGCAGGCTGTGAGCTTAAACATGCCGCACAAGGTGAAATTCTGGTTAATGAAGATGCACAATTATTGTTGCAGCAAGCAAACTGTGGACAAGGTATTAGTGAAATTAACCCTATTGCATTTGAACTGGCAATAGCGCCACACATCGCCGCTAATTTAATGAATGTTGACATTAAACTCGCTGATATAAATGTGGGTTACGAGCGTATTATTGCTCGGGCTTGCGATATTGTTATCACTGAAGGTGCAGGGGGTTGGCGATTACCTTTAGGTAAAGGTATATTTTTATCTGAGTTTGTACAGCAAACAAAACAGCAGGTAATATTGGTGGTGAATATGAAACTAGGGTGTTTAAATCATGCGGTTCTCACCTATGAAGCGATAGTAGCCGATGGTCTTGATTGTATTGGTTGGGTAGCAAACTGCGTTGAGCCAATGAATTATCTCGCTGAAAATATAGCAGAACTCAGAACACTTATTCCAGTTCCAATGATTGCTCAACTCGGTTTTGAAACAGATATCAATAAAGCCAGTTCAAACGTTAATTTATCGTCGATAACGGCGCGGCTTTAGCTGCTAGCTTTACTTTAAATTACAGATAGAACAAGCAATAAGTGAGTGCCTTAACTGATTTATTGCTTAGTTTGTTAATAGATAATTATCAGGCTTTTATCGTTACGAAAAAAGTCTACCGATAAGAAACGCTGATCAATTTAAAGCACTTCCTTTAATAATCCTTACAACTAATCTTACAGCGTTCATCACCATGAACCTTGTTAAGTCTTACTCTTTCTTATTTTTCCCTAAACTTTTAAATAATAACTCAGGGAAACTCTTATTTATTTAACTCAGTGATACACGCACTTGCGATAAAGCCGGAACGTGTTTTATAAGTTGAAGACTTACTGACTCGGTTATCAATTTGTTTGATCAACAACTCCGGTAAGGTGACATTGATTTTATGACTTTTCCCTAGATAGGGTGTTATGTCGATATCAAGAATACACCAAATAACATTTGGGTAGGCTGTTAGATGATTTTCAATCGTTGTAGCGTGTGGAATGGCTTCACCATATTCGGCCAATATAGAAAGATGTGCAGCGATACTGTCATTAATATTGTTTAAAGAGACATCAATACTCTCACCATTACCTACACAACCGGGTAAGTCAGGAACGTATGTTTTGTAGTTTTCAACGCCAATTATTTTCTTTAATGCGATAGGGTATTTCATTGTTATTACCTCTTTAATTAATGCATTTAAGTGTAACCCCAGCAACTCCATATAGCAACAAATTAATAACCCCAACAACCCCCACCTAAACAGAATAGCAACCCCAATAACCCTGCAACTTCCAGTGTCAGCAACCCTAATAACCCTACTGTTGGTGTGAAGTGATTGGTCACTTATCACTAGAATCTTTATAAATAAGGAAAGTGATAACGAGTTAAATTATATCGTTATAGATAGGCAAGAATGCTTTAACGAAGCTAATAAAGGGGGTTTGGGGTTACTATGATTAAGTTGTTTGAAGGAGATTAACAAACAACAAAGGATTTTTAGCTATTCTTTCTAGCTGAATTATCCACATAAAGTAAGGTAGTAAAGGCATGGATAAACGTTTAATCAACAAAATATTTACTGATGAGATAAAGGGTTTTTATATCAGGGAGAGTAGTTTTTAAGCACAAAAAAAACGGCTAATTTTCATTAGCCGTTGTTATATTATTAAAGTAGGACGTTACTTTTTACCGAGCAATAAAAATATTTGTTTAGCAATGTCGGTATTATCAACCTTGCCCTTTAAGACTTCACTGCTTTTACCTAGTGTATGTAAAGGAACATCAATTGCGGTGTGGCCACCTGATGTCCAGCCAGTGTTTGTTCTAATATCTATAATGTTTTTAATTGCACTTGCTATGATGTTATTCATGGTGGGTTCTTTAGTCTTTAGTTTTTCTTGTTCATCAAGTGATTTGTAAGTGGCGATTTCCTCAACTGCAAATATTTTCGCCGCTTCAATTTGTTCAACTTCATTATTTGTTACATCGAAGTTAAGTAATTGACTTAATCCCTGTTGTGTTACTGGGTTGTTAGCTAACTGTTTAGCAATTACGCTTGGCGAACTTTTCATTGTACGTAAAACTTCAGGGTGCCACTCATACTTGCCACGTGCACCAACGGTTAAACCACCCGTACTGTGATCAGCTGTTAATATAACTAACGTATCAGGGTTTTGTTTTACGTACTCTTCTAAGTACTCCATCGTTTTAGCTAAATCTGACATTTCAGCCATCGCTGTTGCTATATCATTAGAGTGGCCAGCCCAATCTATTTGACTAGCTTCAACGAGCATAAAATAACCTTTACTATTTTCTAGTTGTTTAATTGCAACTTTAGTCATGGCGGATAATCGATATGGGTCACTATCATCTTGGGCTGACGGTAAACCAGTATCATCAAAAAGACCAATAACAGGCATCTCTGGTTTAAGTGTGTTTAAGGCATTGTAGTTATCAATATACTGAAACCCTGACGCTTTAAATTCTTCAATTAAATTTCTGTCTTCACGTATAAAGTATTTCCAGCCTCCGCCAAAATAAACATCTGCTTTTATACCCTTATCTATATAGCTATCAGCAATGGCATTATAATTATTTCTGCTTTCATTATGTGTTAAATATCCAGCCGGGGTCGCATGATTTATTTGTGATGTGACGACAACACCTGTTTTTTTGCCTTGTTTTTTGGCAAATTCAAGTACAGTTTCAACGCTGTTTTTATTCACGTCTAAAGCAATTGCGCCGTTATAAGTTTTATAACCCGTAGCAAGTGCAGTAGCACCAGCAGCTGAATCAGTAACAAGACCAGAAACACTTGCCGGGTAAGTACTAACCGAGCCAACAAGTAAACGGTCAAATACTGTTTCTTCTACAATGTCAGTTGTTGGGTCATCATTAAAGTATCGGTAGGATGTTGTATAAGCGGGACCCATACCATCGGCTATCACCATAATGATGTTTTTTGGTGAAGGCATTTTCTTAGCAGTCTCTGCATTTACAAGCATTGCTGTTGAGTCATTATCAATCGTTTGACAGGCTGTTAATGCAAGTACGATGCTAACAGCAGATAGGAGTTTTTTCATTTTTATCTTCTTGTATAAGTGTTAATAATTAATAAGGGTTGGTGATAATTTTAGATAACGCTTTAGTCTTCAGTAATAGGTCAATCCATACCATACGGTGATCGGAAGATGCTGATCTGTTTTTTATTAACCTAAAAGTCTCTTCGTTTTCTGTTGGCCAGTAAACGCCTGACTTTTCAATAGCTAGCCCAGACTTTGATGGTAACGCGTAATCGGCTCTCATTCGCCAAGAGGCCGTATGATACTTTGCATGTGCGTTATTTTGACTGTGTCGTTTTCCCCCTTCACTTTGGGGCAATGCATCTTGAATTTTATCATTGTTTAGTAAGCTTGATATGGCCGAATTTAACGCATCACCCTCAACATTAGACGCATTAAGATCACCGAGAATAACAAAAGGTCCACAGGATGTTAAACCTCCTTTTTGACCCTTGTCATCATAAATGTATGCTGATTTTTCCGGTGAGATGTAATCATCCCAAAAACAAATTTCATCATGATTACGTTTAGCATTTCTATTTTCTGGACCATCAAATATCGGTGGTGTAGGGTGGCTTGCTAAAATATGAACGACTTGGTCATTAACCTCAATCGGGATATCCCAATGAGATTTAGAAGATAAACGCATATTTTCCCAAGCTTCATCACTAAACCAAGATGTCGAGGTTTTAGGATCGAAAGGTTGTAGGGCGTTAGGCATATCTCGCCACTTAAAGTATTGAAAGGTACGAATATCGGCAATATTAATCGGGTATTTTGACAAGAGAACCATACCAAAGTGACCTGGAAAATGTCCGTAACCAAAACCATCACCCGGCAAAACACCTCGTTTACCGTCGCCATCTAGATCGTAGCCTGAATTGACACCCGTATTAACGGCTCCTTGATAAAAATAAGGAAAATCAATTTCTTTTTGCCCATTTTGGCTTTTGTTCAAATAACGTTTAATAAAAGATTTTAGGGCGTGGTGGTGGTTATTATCGCTATTATCTTGATTATCAAATTCATTCAGTAAAAGAATATCTGGGTTATTACGCTGAATAATTTCTGCAATATTTTTAATTTGTTGATGATCACTGTCTATGGCTATTTGCAGGGTGTTATTTGAAATATTAGTTGCCCCAGAACTTAGCGCAGACTGATAGTTTAAAGCCTCCATACTTACATTAAAGGTTGCTATTTTAAGAGGCTGTGCTTGTGTTGTGCTCATATAAGTTAGCGCTAATATTAAAGTAATAAGTTAAATGTCGATGATTATGTCAACGTTAGTGTAAACCGCAGCCACGTAAAATCATGTCAGTTAGAAAAGCGATAACATCTTCGACATCCTCATCTTCGTAATCAGCCCTATTCATAATCGTTAAAATTTGTGTTTCAAAATCGGCATAGTGTTGCGTTGCTGACCAAATAAGAAATATTAGATGAGTCGGGTTAACATCGCGCATTTCACCATTATCTATCCATTGCTGAAATAGTTGTGCTTTCTCTCTTACCCACTTTCTTTGATAGGTACGTGCAAAATCTTTCAAATGCTGTGCACCTTGAATAATCTCCATGGCATATATTTTTGAAGATTCAGGGTGCTTAAAAGACATTCTTACTTTTGCTTCAATAAATTTTTCAATAGCTGCTTTAGGACCATCATCAGGATTTATATCACCAATACCTTCGTCCCACATTTGTAGGGTATGTTCTAGTACGGCATGGTATATATTTTCTTTATTTTTGAAATAATAAAGTATATTAGCCTTAGGTAGGCTTGCTCTATCGGCGATTGATTGCACCGTAGCGCCTTTATACCCTTGTAAAACAAATTCTGTACTAGCCGCTATTAAAATCTTGTGTTGGCTTAGTGCGCGAATATTCCCTGTTTTTTTTATTTCTTTGTTATTTTTCATTAAGTTGCTCAATATTTAAAATGCATAAATAAAACATTTTTAAGTTAAATTGTTATTATAATTTTACTTTTTTACTATCTGTTGACCAAATAGTTAACTTTTATGGTTTGTTATACTTATCTTTATTTTATCATTGATTTAAGTCACTAAATGCCATTTTTCAATGAAATTCTACTATAAATGTTTAGCCATTTATATGAAAGGGAACTTTAGTGCTTTAGTTGATGTTTTTAATTTCTCTGCATAGCTATTTGAGTTAAATAATCGGTGTTAATAGGCTTAAGGCTATGTATATATGGTTAATTGTTTATTATGGTTTGTTTTTTATCTTAATTGACTCATTTTACTTATAACTAAAAAGCCTTAAATCCACTTATAGATAACAATATCTTATATAAGAGGTATCTTCGCTATCAATATAAATGATAGTCATAAACTTGTAGCGCATCTTGTTGTTTATTATGGCTTTTTATTATACTTTTTTGATTGTTTTTTTTGCCATCACTAACAAATACTATTTGAATTTCAAAAACTCTGAAAATATGTAATGAAAGTGTAATAAAAATCTGGTCTAATTTCATCCGAAATTAAAAACAGAGCAACTGGTTAGGTTTTTTGGTTGCTAAAAAAAATAATTCGTAAACACTTAAAAAACGTAATCAAGGAATAACCGATGAACACTCAACGTCTCTCACTTATTTCAAGTGCAGTTATTTTTGCACTTGGCTTATCGACTTCTGCTATGGCAAACGATACCTCCTCCGCTATTCGAGGTAGTATTGAAAATTCAGCGGGTGCTATTTCAGTTAACGCAAAAATTGAAATTATCCACGAACCTTCAGGCACAAAAACGCTTACCACTTCTAACGACGCAGGTAATTTTTCAAGTAAAGGTCTTCGCGTAGGCGGTCCTTACACGATTAAAATCACTGGCGAAAAAGGTGTTACTGTTTACAGAGATATCTTTTTAACACTAGGTGATACCTTTCGTTTAAATGCAAAACTTGAAGCTGCAGACGATGTTGAACGTATTTCTGTAACAGGTAGCAAGATTTTTTCTAATAATATTGGTAGCAACAGTTATTTTGGTGCAGATGATATTGTTAATGCTCCAAGTTTCGACCGTGATATTAAAGATATTGTTCGTAACAACCCACTTGCCGTTTTATCTTCTAAAGATGGCGAGTTAAGTGTTGCCGGTACTAACCCAAGATTTAACAGCATCAGTGTTGACGGTATTAGCCAAAATGATGACTTTGGTCTGAATGCCAATGGTTACCCTACAACGCGTTCACCTATTTCTCTTGACGCGATTGAACAGGTCACTATCGATGTTACTCCTTTCAATGCAAAAGACAGCGGCTTCCAAGGCGCTAAAATTAACGCAGTAACAAAATCAGGTACCAACGAGTTATCAGGTTCATTCTTTTATGAAACTCAAAATGACGGCATGGCCGGCACACCTAAAAATGGTACAGACGAAGCGCCATTAGATTTTGATGAAACAACTTTTGGTGCAACCCTTGGTGGCGCTATTATTGAAGATGAATTATTTTTCTTCGCTTCATACGAATATTACGAAGCAACATCAACTATTGAGTGGGGACCAGATGGCGCTAACGTACCTAACTCTGCTGATGCCAACGTTGCTGATGTTTTAGAAGTACAAAGAATTGCTCGTGAAGTCTACGGCGTAGAGCCAGGCGAATGGGATTTAACTCCTAAAGTTGACGATGAAAAATTATTGTTGAAACTCGATTGGAACATTAACGATGATCATCGTTCAGCGTTTACTTACCAATATACTAAAGGTAACAGTACACGTAACCAGTCTAGTTTTGGTCGCGAATTACGTTTATCATCACATTGGTATGACAGAACAGAAGAATTAAACAACTACGCGTTTAAACTTTATTCTGATTGGAATGACGATTTTTCAACACAACTTAGCCTAACTTACCTTGATAACCCAACGACTCAAGCTTCATTAGGTGATTACTCTGACACCGTTATTCAAGCTGAATCTGGTGATATCGCAATTGGTGCAGATCACTCTCGCCATTCTAACGATTTACGTAAAAAGACTTTTATTATGTCTTTAGACGGTGATTACTTAGTGGGCGATCACAGTTTAAGTTTTGGTTACCAGTTTAAACGTTTAGACATTTTTAACTTGTTTTTACAAAGTACCAAAGGCGATTACCGTTTTGGTAGTATTGACGACTTTGAAGATAAAGTGGCAAACAGAGTTATCTACAAAAATGCAACTAGCTTAGATGCAAATGACGCAGCTGCTTCATTTGTACGTGACGAGCATGCTTTTTACATTCAAGATGAATGGATGTTCAATGACGATATTACTATCGACATGGGTTTAAGATACGAAATGTTAGCGTCTAGCGACACACCTATCTATAACGAACAATCTAAAGCACGTACAGGTTTTGACAATACTGAAAACTTAGACGGCACGGGTATTTTCTTACCACGCTTTGGTATTAAGTGGGATGCAAGTGATGACCTTATCGTTCGCGGTGGTGTTGGTCGTTATTCTGGTGGTCAACCAACAGTTTGGGTATCTAACTCTTATTCAAACCCTGGCGTTGGAATCGGTGAAGTTTTTGAAAACGGTACCTTTGAAAATGTAGATATTAGCGGTCCACGTCAAGAAGATAAGGACACAGTAGCTAATTCAAGCACATTTGCTGGCACAAACTTTGTTGATCCAAACTTTGACTTACCTTCTGATTGGCGCTACCAGATAGCTCTTGATTACCGCTTTGATATTCCGGTATTAGGTGAAGACTTTTTATTAACCACAGAATATTTATACAAAAAGTCAGAAAATACTGCTTTTTGGCAAGACGCAAGTTTGTTCGGTGACGAAGATGGCACGACAGCAGATGGCGGTCGTACTATCTATGATGATGCCGATGGCTCAATTTCTGACTTAATGTTAACAAATGCTGGTAAAGATGGTCGTTCTAAAATCTTCAGCGTTGTTTTGAACAAAGATTGGGACAGTGGTGTTAGATTAACAACGTCATACACTAACCAAGATGTAACTGATGCACACACAAGTGCAAGTGCAACAGCTGGCAGTAACTATGGTTTTAATACGACGATTAACCGTAATGACGCTGTAGTCGGTCGTTCTGGTTTTGAAACAGAACACAGATTTGTTGTTAACTTAGGTTATGAAACTGAATTTGTTGCAGGTTACAAAACTAACATCAACTTGTTCTTCGAACGCCGTTCAGGCAAGCCAGTTACTTTCTATGCTGACGGTAATGACGTAGATGGAAGAAGTGGCCCTGGTCGCGACCCTTATGGCTTAATAAGCCCAGGTACTACTAACGATTCGTTCCTACCTTATATTCCTACACCAGGTGATACTAACGTTGTTTTCACTTCAGCGGAAAATGAAGCTAACTTCTTTGAAGCGATTAACGACTTAGGTTTAGATAAATATGCCGGTGGTTACTTACCAAAAGGCGTAATAACTACACCATGGGTAACAACACTTGATTTAAGCATTCGTCAAGAAATCCCAGGGTTTAAAGAAGGCCACAAAGGTATGGTTTACTTAACGGTTGATAATCTATTAAATCTTGTAGATAGCAGCAAAGGTAAAGTATACGGAAGCGACTTTGGTACTCAAGAGTTAGTTGAATTTACTGTTGACCCAGCAACAAGACAATATGTATATGGCCGTTCTATCTCACAAAATGATGATGGTAGTTACGCAGACAATAAATTTTATACGACTGATTCTGCATGGCGTATAAAAGTGGGTGTTAGCTACAAGTTCTAACCACACTGTAATTTATTGAAATATAGGCCCTTTAGTTTACTAAAGGGCTTTTTTTTACAAAAAAATTAGCCGAGTAAGTGATACCTTAAATGCATTACTTGACCACTTGGTCAGCTATGGTATTCTCACAGGTCTACATTACTCTTGAATTTTTACAATAATGAATAAAAATACCATAGAAATACCTGCAGAATTAAAAGTAGCCGCTAAAGAAGCTTATTTAAAAGCTTATGCGCCTTATAGTAAGTTTCATGTCGGTGCTGCGGCTTTAACCACTTCCGGTACGATTGTCCAAGGCTGTAATGTTGAAAATGCCTCTTACGGTTTAACTGTCTGTGCAGAACGTAATTGCATAAGCCATGCCGTGATAAAGGGTGAGCAAAGCTTTCAAATGATCGTTATTTATACCGAGCAAGAAAAAATGACACCTCCGTGTGGTGCTTGCCGACAGGTTATTGCTGAGTTTTTTGAGCAATCAGCACCTGTGATAGCGTTTAATCACAAAGACAAACAACAAGTGTGGAGTGTCGCTGAGCTTTTACCTGATGCTTTTACGCCAAAATATTTATTGGACATTTAAGGATATCCATCAATGATATTACCCCAAGAAATTATTCGCACTAAGCGCGATGGTAAAATCCTTAATCAAAGCCAAATTCACGATTTTGTTAATGGTTTAGTTGATGGTAACTTTTCTGACAGCCAAGTCGGTGCAATGGCGATGGCAATTTTTCAGCAAGGATTATCGGTTGAAGAAAAAGTAACGCTCACCACCGCGATGATGAACTCGGGTGATGTGCTCTCTTGGGAGGGCTATGATGCCCCCATCGTTGATAAACACTCTACGGGTGGCGTAGGTGATAAAGTCAGCTTTATGTTAGCGGCGATTGTTTCTGCGTGTGGCGCTTATGTGCCGATGATCTCAGGGAGAGGGTTAGGGCATACCGGAGGTACATCAGATAAATTAGAAAGTATTGCTGGTTTTAATGTAGAACCTACAATTAGCGAGTTTAAGCGTATTGTTAAAGACGTGGGCGTAGCCATTATTTCTCAAACAGATAATTTAGCGCCAGCAGATAAACGCCTTTATGGTATTCGTGATGTCACTGCGACAGTTGAATCTATTCCACTGATAACCGCTTCAATTTTATCTAAAAAACTTGCAGCAGGTCTTGATACTTTAGTGATGGATGTCAAAGTGGGTAATGGCGCGATGATGTCATCTCTTGAAGATGCTAAAGCACTTGCTGATAGCATTTCTAGTGTCGCCAATGGTGCAGGGGTTAAGACTCAAGCGATCATTACTGACATGAATCAGGTATTAGGCACCAGTGCCGGTAATGCCATTGAAATGTATGAAACCGCTAAATATTTGACGGGTAAACAACGCGAACCTCGTTTACATAAAGTTGTTAAAACATTAGCCTGTGCGATGCTTGTGAATTCGGGCTTAGCCAGCGATGAGCAAACCGCTTACCTTAAAATTGACAAAGCCCTTCATTCAGGTAAAGCAGCTGAGATATTTGAGCGTATGATAGCGGCGTTAGGTGGGCCAAAAGATTTTGTTGAAAACCCATGGGGCTCAATGAATAAAGCGGCCATTATTATGGAAGTTAAAGCCAGTCAACATGGCTATTTAGCTCAAATGAACACTCGAGATATTGGTATGTCAGTGGTGGGATTAGGTGGCGGTAGAGCAGCGCCAAAACAAAAAGTTAACCATAGTGTTGGCTTCGATAGAATTTTACCGCTTGGAGTTCAGGTCAATAGTGGAGAAGTCATTGCTCGTGTACATGCCAAAGATGAAAATTCAGCGCTGTTAGCCGCAGAGCAATTTAAACAGGCGATCACTTATTCTGAAGATAGCCCTGAATTACCACCGGTTATTTATTAAATAAAGCCGTTATAGACAATGCCGATATAGGTAATATCTTGCTAACTAATCACTTATTAAAAAAGTGATTAGTTAGCACGCCGTATTAATTACAACGTACCAAAGATTTTATCTCCGGCATCGCCCAGACCCGGTAAAATATAACCTTGTTCGTTAAGTTTCTCATCTATTACACCAATCGTTAACATGACATCCGGATGAGCATCCTCAAGCAATTTTATACCTTCAGGCGCAGCGACCAAAAATAGTGCAATGATTGTTTTACATCCCGACGCCTTTAATAAATCTATGGTTGCTAATGCTGTGCCGCCAGTCGCTAGCATAGGATCAATAATAATTGCTGTTCGACTTTCTATATCAGAGATAATATTCTCATAGTAACTTTCTGGCGCTAATGTGTCTTCATTACGCTGTATACCGACAACACTTATTTTTGCACACGGCAGTATTGACAGTGCGCCTTCAAGCATACCTAAGCCGGCACGTAAAATTGGTACCAGTGTGGGTTGTTTATCAGCAAGAGTTGGCACTGAAATTTCGCCAGACCAACAAGTTAATGGGATATTTTTAATACTAAGGTTTTGAGTCGCCTCAACCGTTAATAACATTGATATCTCTTTGGTTAACTCTCGAAAGGCTTTAACTGAAATATTATTATCGCGTAGTAAACTGACTTTGTGTTTAACCAATGGATGAGAACTTTCAAAAACTGACATGGAATATTCCTTGTTTTTTTAAAGGATAGAGGAAGTTTAGCTGAATATATTGTTAGCAATAAGTACTTTAATCTAGATACTTACCAGACCAATTGCTTAAAATGGGCTCTGCATAACGGCTCATAACGTTCATTGCCGCCCACTTCTACTTGTTGACCTACTTTTACGGGTACACCATTTTCATCTTGTCTGATAACAAAATTAGCTTTGCGACCACAATGGCAAATTGTTTTTAACTCGACTAACTTATCGGCCCAAGCAAGTAGGGCAGCACTGCCTGAAAAAGTTTCACCAAGAAAGTCAGTTCTTATTCCGTAGGCTAATACGGGAATATGTAAGAGATCGACTACATCTGTTAACTGCTTAACTTGTTCGGTTGACAAAAACTGTGCTTCATCAATCAGCACACAATCAATTTTAGCCGCTTGATGTTTATCTTTTATTTCTATAAACATATTGATGCTATCATCAAATAAGAAAGCATCTGCATCTATACCTAAGCGTGAAGCGACTTTACCTTTAGCAAATCTGTCATCAATTTGCGCCGTATAAATTGCGGTAGTTAAACCGCGCTCTCGATAATTATAAGACGATTGCAGCAAATGTGTAGATTTACCCGCATTCATTGATGAATAATAAAAATACAGTTGTGCCATGAGTTACTTCTTTATCAAAGGAGATCAGTAGTTAGTTGCTGAGGTATTTTCTGTGCTGTGTCCTAGTGTGTCAAGTAAACTGTTAAGTAAGCTACTTGCACCAAAACGAAAGTGATTATTATCAGCCCACTCACTGCCTAAGATACTATCGGCTAAAGTAAGATAAACGGCTGCATCTTCTACGTTTTTAACACCACCAGCGGGCTTAAAACCAACATTGGTATTTTTGTTTTTTATCACTTCAAGCATAATTTGTGCGGCTTCTGGTGTTGCATTTACCGCTACTTTCCCCGTTGAGGTTTTGATAAAGTCAGCACCAGCATTAATCGCAATTTCACTGGCTTGTTCAATCAACGCGGGTGATTTAAGCTCACCCGTTTCAATAATTACTTTCAACTTAGCAAATTCACCACAAGCTTGTTTACACACTTTGACCATATCAAAACCAATGGCCTCATTACCCGCCATTAGCGCTCGGTAAGGAAAAACTAAATCGACTTCGTCTGCGCCGTATGCGACAGCGGCTTGTGTTTCGGCTAATGCGATATCTATATCATCATTACCGTGTGGGAAGTTAGTGACGGTAGCAATTTTTATCTGTGGTGTTTGTTGCGCCTTTAACGTCTTTTTTGCCAACGGCACAAAGCGAGGAAAAATACAGATAGCAGCAGTAACGCCACCAATAGAATTTGCCTGTCGACACAAGGTTATAATTTCTTCTTCTGTTTCACTGTCGGTTAAACTTGTTAAATCAATTAACGAAAGTGCGCGTTGAGCGATGGCTTTAAGGTCAGACATAACGTTTATTTTCCTATCAATTATTTATAAAGAAATGAATACGCCAGCAATAGCTGCGCTCATTAAATTAGCTAAGGTCGCCGCTAACATAGCATGCATGCCAAGCCGCGCGATATCACGTCGGCGACTAGGTGCCATTGAACCAATACCACCTAACAAGATTGCGATGGAAGATAAGTTAGCAAAGCCACACAATGCAAAGGTGACGATGGCTTGGGTTACCGGTGAAAGTGTATCTTTAATTTCAACGAAATTAACATAAGCAAAAAATTCATTGACCACAATTTTTTGGCCAATAAAACTGCCTGCTTGTAGCATTTCATTAACCGGTACACCAATAATGAAAGCGAAAGGAGCAAACACGTAGCCTAAAATAAGTTCGATGGTAATATTATCGAATCCAAACAAACCACTAATACCACCAACAATCGTATTCAGGAGAGCAATTAAAGCAATAAAAGCTAATAACATCGCACCCACATTAACCGCAAGTTTTAACCCAGATGCCGCGCCAGATGCAGCAGCATCAATAACATTAGCAGGCTTTTCATCGCCTTCATCAAAGTCTACGGAGTCTTGAACAATTTTTTCAGGCTCTGTTTCAGGGCAAATGATTTTAGCCATGAGTAAGCCACCTGGTGCCGCCATAAACGACGCCGCTATTAGGTATTTAAGCTCTATGCCTAAACCCGCATAACCCGCCATAATAGAACCTGCAACAGAGGCTAAGCCACCAACCATAATGGCGAATAGTTCAGACTGAGTCATTTTAGCAATGTAAGGTCGAACAACTAAGGGCGCTTCTGTTTGGCCAACAAAGATATTGGCAGTCGCTGATAGTGACTCAGGTTTACTGGTTTGTAAGAGTTTTTGTAAACTACCACCAATAATTTTTATAACCCACTGCATAATACCCAGATAATAAAGTACGGCGATTAACGAAGAAAAGAAAATAATATTAGGTAAAACACGCACAGCAAAAACAAAACCAACACCATTATCGTACATAGCATCTGTGCCTAAGCCACCAAAGAGGAAGTTAATACCGACCTTAGCACTATCAATAACACTTTGAACGCTTGAAGTAATCGTGGTCAATACGTCTTTGCCAAAAGGGACATATAAAACAAACGCACCGAGTAATAGTTGTAGCAAAAATGCAAAACCTACCGTACGTAAATTAATGTCCTTTCTACTTTTAGAAATTCCATAGGCAATGGCTAATAAAACAAATATGCCTATTACCCCTCTAAATGCAGCAAAATCCATACATACCCCTTAATATTTTTTATTGTTATTATTATTGCTATTTTTGTAATGGTAATTTTGACAGTTGACGAATTTTTGCTTTAAGTACTTCTATCGCCATTCTGTTTTTTCCGCCTCGTGTGATCACTATATCAGCCCAAGCTTTAGAGGGTTCAATAAATTGATAATACATAGGTCTAACGGTTTCTAAGTATTGATTTGTTACAGACTCAACACTTCTATTTCGCTCGGTTAAATCACGTTTAATTCGTCGAACTAGACAAATATCAAGAGGCGTATCCATATAGACTTTTATATCAAACTGATCTCTAAGTGCTTTGTTTGAAAGCAGTAAAATACCTTCAACAAGCACAATCTTTGTTGGGGTAAATACCCGTGTTTCATTTAAACGTGTATGCGTTTTATAACAGTAAATAGGTACGTCGATAGATTTATTTTCAGTGATGTTTTTTAAGTGCTCAGTTAACAAGTCATGTTCAAAGGCACTGGGATTATCATAGTTTGTTTGTTCACGCTCAGACATCGACAAATGAGATTGATCGCGATAGTAAGCGTCTTCACTTAGAATAGAAATACCGTCTTCACCTAATTCATCGATAAGTTCGTCGTGAATAGTATGCGCAAAAAGGGTTTTACCCGATGCAGAAGGACCTGTGATTGTAATGATTGTCGGTTTATTTGCGTTCAATTGTTTATGCCTGTCGATAATTCAGCTTCAGAAATGGTTTTAATCCTATCATTAGTGATAATGTGATAGTAATTAACGCTAATTTTATACTTTTACGGTTAAATGATCAAAAATACGTTACTTTATTCGCGTATATTTTAAAGCATCATTTACCCCATTTTCAAAAGATGGTAAATTAGCACAACTTGACCATGTGGTCATGTTTTATTCTGCTATTTATGAATATATATTGAAAAAATGATCATAAAGGAAATGCTATGGCCCGCGCAATAGTTTTAGTGATAGACAGTTTTGGTATCGGTTACTCTGCTGACGCAGCTGAGTTTGGTGATGTAGGCGCAAATACCCTTGCTAACCTCGCTAAAGCATATTATGCAGAGACTGGAAAAGCGATAAACTTACCAAATTTGGCA
The DNA here is from genome assembly GCF_014077465.1 of Colwellia sp. BRX10-4. Classification (NCBI taxonomy): domain Bacteria; kingdom Pseudomonadati; phylum Pseudomonadota; class Gammaproteobacteria; order Alteromonadales; family Colwelliaceae; genus Colwellia; species Colwellia sp. BRX10-4. The sequence continues at coordinate 23,723 of NZ_JACGVZ010000023.1, read as the reverse complement.
AGTTTGGGCTTATTTAAAGCTTGCCATGAGGCGTCCAATACCGATTTTCCACAGCAAGGTGGTGAACCTCAAAAAGGGGCTTATGGTTACGCACAAGAGATAAGCACAGGTAAAGATACCCCAAGTGGTCATTGGGAAATGGCAGGTGTGCCGGTTCTCTTTGATTGGGGATATTTCACCAATAAAGAAAAAGCCTTTCCGGTTGACCTAATAGATAAAGTTAACAAAGCCACTGGCTTTAGCGACATGCTTGGCAATTGTCATGCCTCAGGTACGGTTATCTTAGAAAAGTTAGGACAAGAGCATATCAAAACTGGCTTACCTATTTGTTATACCTCAGCAGATAGCGTTTTTCAGGTTGCCGCACATGAAGAACATTTTGGTCTAGACAATCTTTATAAGTATTGTGAAACAGTAAGAGCAGAACTTGAAGGCCTTAATATAGGGCGAGTTATTGCCAGGCCTTTTATCGGTGACAACCCAGACAATTTTGCTCGAACAGGTAACCGCCGCGATTATTCGGTATTACCTCCAGCACCAACCGTATTAGATAAAATTTTTGATGCCGGTACGCATGTGATCAGTGTCGGTAAAATTGCTGACATTTTTGCCCATCAAGGTATTAGCGAAAAAACCAAAGCGACGGGCTTAGATGCTTTACTCGATGCCAGTATTAAACATCTTAATAGTGCAGCAGATAATTCGTTAATATTTACTAATTTGGTTAATTTCGACCAAGATTTTGGCCATAGACGTAACCCGGTCGGCTATGCACAAGAACTTGAAGCCTTCGATCTACGTATCCCTGAAGTACTCAATGCGATGACCGATAACGATGTGCTGTTTTTAAGCGCTGACCATGGATGTGATCCAACTTGGCCAGGTAGCGACCATACCCGTGAGTATGTGCCAGTATTGGCTTATCATCACAATATTGCTTCGGTAAATTTAGGTAAACGAACAACCTTTGCTGATTTAGGGCAAACCATAGCTGAAATGTTTAATGTTGATAAAATGGATTACGGCACCAGCTTTCTAACTGAGCTTAACTTTAACAATAAGTAGCGAAGTGGGTTTGATTAAAAAGCTGTTATTCGTGTAAATAATGGTTATAAAAAAGGGGTTAGCAAAAATGCTACCCCCTTTTTTATGTTCAGGATGAACGAATATAACGTTATAGGATACTTTCTAAGGTTAATTCCATCATGTCTTTAAAGGTGGTTTCGCGCTCATCTGCGGTAGTTTGTTCACCGGTTTTAATATGATCGCTTACGGTTAATACCGTTAAAGCTTTTTTACCGTATTCGGCTGCAACGCCATAAAGGCCAGCCGCTTCCATTTCTACCGCTAAAATTCCATACTTTTCCATAGTGGCAAACATTTCAGGCTGCGGAGTATAAAATAAATCCGCCGTGAAAATATTACCAACGCGAACAGGTTTATTCAAACGTTCAGCCGTATCAACAACACTTTTTAACAATGAAAAGTCTGCACATGCGGCAAAATCAACGCCATGAAAACGCTGTCTGTTAACGTTAGAGTCGGTACTTGCTGCCATACCAATAACAATATCACGTACTTTAATGTCATCACGAACAGCGCCACAAGAACCAATACGAATAATACTTTCAACGCCGTAGTCTTTGTATAATTCAGTCGCGTATATTGAAACGCTAGGGATCCCCATTCCAGAACCCATTACTGAGATAGGCTTGCCTTTATAGGTGCCCGTGTAGCCAAACATGTTTCGAACACGTGTAACGCATTTAACATTTTCTAAAAAATTATCAGCAATATATTTAGCGCGAAGTGGGTCGCCCGGCATTAATACAGTTTTTGCAAAGTCGCCTGCTTGAGCTTCAATATGTGGAGTTGGCATAAGAGTTATCCTTTAGTTTTTAAGTGTAACTCAGTAAGTTTCTAGCCAGACCTGATGGGATCAAACTGCTATCAAGGGTTTTTTACTGAAAAAATGTTTATGGCGACTATTTAAAAGTCGCCTAAAAGTTAATATGGGTATAATAATACTAAGTACTGTAACGATCAATTACCTATTAATCATTAAGGTTAACAACAACCAATAAAATTTATAATCACTGTGTGATTGATAGCAATATTATCTTTACGCTATAGTTTTAATTGGCGTAATGTTTGTTTTTCATCATGGCTTAAAAAACTCATTTCAATGGCATTGCTTTGTAATTGCGTTATTTGTGTTTCACTGAGTTTAAGTAAGTTACTGGCAAGGTTAAATTCATCTTCAAGCTCAATATTCTCAACTGCAGGGTCATCGGTATTTAAACAAACATTAAGGCCATTTGCTAAAAAGGTTTTTACGGGGTGCTGACTTAAATCTTTTATCGTACCTGTTTGATAATTAGATGTCAGGCAAGACTCAAGACCAATGTTATGTTTAAGCATGTAGTCCATTAGCTTTTGATCTTTTACACAAGCGACGCCATGACCAATTCTGGTGGCTCCTAGTTTTTCTATAGCATGCCAAACGCTTTCTGGTCCAGCCGCTTCACCCGCATGCACGGTTACTTGCAACCCCGCATGCGATGCTTTCTTGAAATGACTTTCAAAAAGGCTACCAGGAAAATTATACTCGTCACCCGCTAAATCAAGTGCAACAATATTATCTTTATAGGCTAAAAGGGCGTTAAGCTCAGTATCGCAGTTGTCTACTCCAAAAGTACGGCTCAAAATACCAATTAAATTTATTTTGGTCGGGTACTTTTTACGGCCTTGGTTAACGCCTTCAATAATCGCTTCCACAACACCTTCAATAGGGAGTTTGTGGGTCATTGCCATATAAAAAGGTGAAAAACGTAATTCTGCATAATCAATATTAGCCAGATAAGCATCTTCAACATTTTCATAACCGATACGAATAACATCATCTAATGAAGAAAGTACTTGCACGCCCCAATCTAACTTCTTTAAAAAAGCGAGCAGGTCGGCTTCATTGTCTGTAATTTTAATATGAGGTAAAAAGTCTTCAAAATTAGTTTCAGGTAAAGCAATATTATTTTTCTGAGCTAATTGCCAAACAGTTTGAGGTCGAATGTTTCCGTCTAAATGTCGGTGAAGATCTATAAGTGGCAGTTGCTTATTATACATATGGGTCTATTGTCCTGATAATATAAAGTGTTGCTAGTTAACACTAGCAACGGTTTATGTCTGTCGTCTATTCTAGCTCAAAATCCTTACTAAATGTTTAAAGCTGGACTTTAACCGAAATAGGGCAATGGTCTGTTAATGTATTTGCAAGCTCGCGAGTATATTTTTCTTTGAAAACTAATTGTTCAAAAGAGTTTTCGACATACATGTTTTTAGCGCTAGGGTTAAAAACTATATGGTCGATATAATCTTTGTAGTAACCGCCCCAACAAGCAGACTCTTTTGTCATCGTTGGTGTCCAAAGCGCTTCATTGCCTTCATCGTCAAGGGCTTGCCACAAACCTTGGTCTTCTGCATATTGATGACTTACATCTTGTGAAAATCTGCGGTTAAAATCGCCAAGTACTATAAAGGCTTCATTATCTTTAGCTCGTTCATCTACCCAACGTTCAAGTGGGTCTATTTGCATACTTAATGTGGTGCAGGCTTCTTTTAGTCTTAATTCTTTATCTGTACTACTTGGCATCGCTGCAAGGTATTTGCTATCTAGTGGCAAAGCAAAACAACCAGACTTTAAGTGTACGGCAAGTAACCTGATTTGTTTACCATCTCGAGATAAGGTTAAATCCATACCATGTCTGACACGGGTAACATTTAATGCTTTATATTCTTTGGCAACCACAGTTAAGCCCGCTGATTTTTTAACGGCAACACCAACACGTTGTACCCAGTCTTTTGTAGAAAAATAAAAATCGTATTCGTTACCAAAGACCATTTTTGCCCAATTTTCATCTTCAACTTCTTGTAAAGCAATCACATCGGCATCAAGTTGTTTAGCATAGACGGCTAATTGCTGATAATCATCTGATTTTCGTTTATTATACTCATGAGAACCTAACCAAGCGATATTCCATGAAGCTACTTTTAGTTCTTGAGAGTAACTTGGTGAGACATACATTAAGCTAAATAGTAAACTAGCAGTTGTTAATATTGTTTTTTGCATTAATACTTCTCTTAGTTAAACTCAAGTTTTTTGAGTACAGGTAAATAATAAACGTTAATTCACTGAATAATTTACTTAACCATTCGGTCAAGAATTGATATAATTCGCCACATTACACTACTTTTACAGTAAGAAACAACCACTATGAATAAAAAATTTATCACCGCACAAGAATTACTAGAAGATTCTTTTAGACTGGCCGCAAAAGTCTTTGAAGATGGTTTTCGTCCACAATTTATCATAGGCATATGGCGTGGTGGAGCACCTGTTGGTATTGCTGTTCAGGAGTATTTTGATTTTAAAAATATCGACACAGATCATATCGCTGTCCGTACTTCTTCTTACTATGGCATTAACCAACAAAGTAAAGAAATTAAAGTGCATGGTTTGCATTACATTATCGAAAATGCTAATGCGACTGATGGCTTATTGATTGTTGATGATGTTTTTGATTCAGGCCGCAGTATTGATGCATTAATAAAACAACTTGAAAAATTAGCGCGTAATAATATGCCAACTGATGTTCGCATTGCTTGTCCTTGGTATAAGCCAACCAATAATGTGGTTGATATCAAACCAGACTACTACGTTCACGAGTCTGATGAGTGGTTGGTATTTCCACATGAGTTGTCAGGATTAACACAAGAAGAAATTGCTGAAGGCAAATCTGACCTTACCAATATATTACACCTTTTAAAATAATTACAGGTTGAGTTGTTAATGAAGCTACTACCCTTTATAGCTATCTATCTCTCGGCTTTTACTGTACTTGCTGATGATAACATTTATCAGCAAGTGACTTTAAAGGGGAAATGGCTGGTAGAAACTGATCAGCAAGTTATGTTTGATCCACAAACCTCCGCGTTAAAGCTATGGCGCGACAAGTTACTGACTCTTTCTGATGGTTCAGCTGATAACTCTCAGCAAAAACAATTACATATTATTGAGCCCACGAGTGGCTTAGTAGAAGAAAAATCGTTGTTCATGACTATGTCTAGCCAGGTAAAGTCCAGCTGCTTTTCCTCGTATCTAGCAGGTGAGCCTGATTTTGAAGCTTTAGCGGTTGACCCTAACAATGATAAAATTTTCATTATAGTGACCGAAGATGCCCGTAATAGCGATAAACTTTCATCGGTATGTCAACAGCGTTTTCAAAACACCGGGTCGACAACATACCCGACACTTATTGTGAGATTAGCGCTTGATGATAATAATATATTATCAATGACACATGTTAGACCCTTGCAATTTGACGCAAGTTATAACGTCGGTGATTTTTCTAATGATGGTATCGAGGGACTAGCTTTTGGTCAAGACAACACGTTATACCTTGGTTTGGAAAAAGATAGTAAAGGTTTAGCGCGTATTTTTTCGTTGGTGTTAGACGAAAACTTTTGGGCGACTGATGAATTTGCTCCGGTAGTTGATACTGAAGTTCTATTACCGACATTTAGTCAGGGTATGCACCCTATTAATGGTATGGACTATCTATCGAAAGATAATCACCCTGGTTATATCGTTGCTGCAGCTAGGAATGATGATCAATTATGGATTATCGATTTAGCAAAGAAACAACCAACGAAAGTTATTGCTATGAATTTCTTAGCGCCAGTGAGTATTAAAAATAACGAATGCAGTGATTGGGAGCCTATCGATAACACCTCATTAGAAGGCGTTGCAGTAGCTAATAATAATATTTGGCTAATTAATGATCCATGGAAAGCGCATTACATAGAAAATGCAAAATGTCCGTCAAATTATGATAAGTACAAAACTTTTTCGCCCTTATTGTTTTCGCTAGCCATTGATAAAGGTTGGTTAGAATAAATAATCGCTACATATACAACATAGTTATTTGTAATTATAGCCATATTGTTTACGAAGCTTACTTGAAAGTTTATAATGCTCAGGTTAACCAGTGGTACAGCCACTGGTTTTTTATGTCTGTACTTACTCAGGCAAATAGATCGCGAATAAATAGTGATAAATTTTTAATACGCTTTAGCGTTCTCGCGGAATAATTAATAGTAATACAGTGATGAATAATGCCAATAAGTGGTGTTTTCACTTTATTAGGCAATTAGCAATAGGAAAGTAAATGAGCTCAGATTCAACAAAAATAATTTATACGATTACCGATGAAGCGCCTGCATTGGCGACTCACTCTTTATTACCAATTATTCAGGCATTTACGGCTTCTTCTGGTATTAACGTTGAAACGCGTGATATTTCACTTGCGGCCCGTGTATTAGCGAACTTTCCAAAATACTTAACAGCAGAACAACGTGTAAGTGATGCTTTATCAGAATTAGGCCTGTTAGCTAAAACACCAGAAGCTAACATCATTAAATTACCTAATGTTTCAGCTTCAATACCACAACTAGAAGCCGTTATTAAAGAGCTTCAAGCTAAAGATTATAACTTACCAAACTACCCAGCTGAACCACAAAATGAAGCAGAGCAATCTATTAAGCTTACTTACGCAAAAGTTTTAGGCTCTGCGGTTAATCCTGTTTTACGTGAAGGTAACTCAGACCGTCGTGCGCCTAGCTCAGTTAAACAATATGCACGCAAAAACCCTCATTCTATGGGTGCTTGGTCAAAAGATTCTAAATCACACGTTGCTCATATGTCAGCGGGTGACTTTTACGGTAGTGAAAAATCAACCACTATAAATGGCGAAACCAATGTAAAAATTGAATTCGTTAGCGACAATGGTGCGGTCACCTTATTAAAAGAACACTTACCATTATTAGACAAAGAAATTATCGATGCGGCAGTAATGAGCAAAGCGGCATTAATTGAATTCTATGAAACACAAACAGCTAAAGCTAAAGAAGAGGGCGTTTTACTTTCTCTTCACTTAAAAGCAACCATGATGAAAGTTTCAGATCCAATCATGTTCGGCTATGCAGTCAAAGTTTTCTATAAAGATGTTTTTGACAAACATGCTGCTATTTTCGAACAACTTGGTGTAGATGCTGATAATGGTATTGGCGATGTGTATGCAAAAATATCTCGTTTACCAAGCGAAAAACAAAAAGAAATTGAAGCCGATTTAGCCGCTGTTTATACCACACGTCCAGAAGTTGCGATGGTTGATTCAGACAAAGGTATTACTAATTTTCATGTACCAAGCGATGTCATTATTGATGCTTCAATGCCTGCGGCTTTAAGAGCTTCTGGTATGATGTGGGATCGTGATGGCAATCAAAAAGATACTAAATTTATGATCCCAGATCGTAACTACGCTGGTGTCTTTTCAGCGGTTGTCGATTTTTGTCGTGAAAACGGTGCATTCAACCCAACAACAATGGGTACAGTGCCAAACGTAGGTCTAATGGCGCAAAAAGCTGAAGAATACGGTTCACATGACAAAACCTTTACCATGACAGGTAAAGGTACAGTTCGAGTGGTTAATGACAACGGCGATACCTTATTAGAACATAACGTTGCTCAAGGTGATATTTGGAGAATGTGTCAGGTTAAAGATGCCCCTATTCAAGATTGGGTTAAACTTGCCGTGACTCGTGCTAAAGCCACTAATGTACCGACAGTATTTTGGTTAGATGAAAATCGTGGCCATGATGCAGAGATGATTAAAAAGGTAAATACCTATCTAGCTGACCATGATACAACAGGTTTAGATATTCAGGTTTTAGAACCCGTTAAAGCCTGTGAGTTTACTTTAGCGCGAACCGCTAAGAGTGAAGATACTATTTCAGTAACCGGTAACGTTTTACGTGATTACTTAACTGATTTATTTCCAATTTTAGAGTTAGGCACCAGCGCTAAAATGCTTTCAATTGTGCCACTAATGAATGGCGGCGGATTATTTGAAACAGGCGCGGGTGGTTCAGCACCTAAGCATGTTCAACAATTTGAAAAAGAAAACCATTTACGTTGGGATTCTTTGGGTGAATTTTTAGCCCTTGCTGCTTCTTTAGAACATGTAAGCGTTCATACCAAGAATAACAAAGCGCAAGTACTTGCTGATACGCTAGATTCAGCAACAGGTAAGTTCCTCGATGAAAACAAATCGCCTTCACGTAGAGTGGGTGAATTAGATAACCGTGGTAGCCATTTTTATCTAGCTATGTACTGGGCACAAGCACTTGCGGAACAAACAAATGATGAAGAGTTAAAAGCGAGTTTTACTGCTATTGCTCAAGCATTAACTAAGCAAGAAGCTAAAATTATTGCTGAATTAAATGCCGCTCAAGGTCCATCAATGAACATTAACGGTTATTATTATGCTGATGTTGACCTAGCGCGTAAAGCGATGCGTCCAAGCGAAACGTTTAATACTATATTGTCTAGCTTACTGTAACGTAACACTCGTTAAGTTATAAAGATAAAAAAGGCTGAGTATCTTAATTGATACTCAGCCTTTTTATTGAATGCTAATAATGATAATTAGTCTTACTTAGATATTTTCACTCTAATTCTATTACTACCAATTCTAGTTTCGTGCAGTGCTTTTATCGCTTTTTTAGCTTCTGCTTCATTAGGCATTGCCACAAACGCGAAACCTTTAGATTTTCCCGTTTCTTGGTCTAAAACTAAAGTACATTCGGTGACACCACCATGAGCTGAAAATAAAATCCGAATTTCTTGTTCGGTTGTAGAGCGAGATAAGTTACGTACTAATAGTTTCATCAACAATCCTAAAAAATAATATTGATAGTAATTATCTCAAGATAGTTTACTTTCACCAAGCTATTTTATTTCATTAGCGGGTATTAATAGCTTTCAAACGCATAATTTAAACGATTGTTTAAATTATTCACCTCGGTTATAGTCAATATCATCTATTTTGTATTAGTGTTGCATGTCTTTTTCATTTATTTTTAACATTCAAGTAAAGATAACCTATACTAAAATAAGCAGTTTTATCCATAATTCAAACAATATAGCTTTAAAGTTAATACCTGTTAACGTTATTGTGCTAAAGAAGAGGAATCATATATGTCTACGAACGTAAAAATCCCGACTGAAGGTCAAGCCATTACCTGTGAAAATGGGCAGCTATGTGTCCCGAATAATCCTATTATCCCTTTTATTGAAGGTGATGGTATTGGCATCGATGTAACACCGCCAATGATTAAAGTTGTTAACGCTGCTGTTGAAAAAGCTTATAACAGTGACCGTAAGATCCACTGGATGGAGGTTTATGCCGGTGAAAAAGCAACCCAAGTTTACGATTCAGAAACATGGTTACCTGAAGAAACATTAGAAATGTTTAAGCAGTATAAAGTTGGCATAAAAGGGCCGTTAACTACGCCTGTAGGTGGTGGCATGCGTTCATTAAACGTAGCACTTAGACAAATATTAGATCTATATGTCTGCCAGCGCCCAGTACAATGGTTCACCGGTGTACCAAGCCCTGTTAAAAAGCCAAGCGAAGTAGATATGGTTATTTTTCGAGAAAATTCAGAAGATATCTATGCTGGTATTGAGTATAAAGCGGGTTCTGATCAAGCAAAGAAAATGATTAAGTTTTTAACCGATGAAATGGGCGCAACAAAAATTCGTTTCACCGAAAACTGTGGTATCGGTATTAAGCCGGTATCTAAAGAAGGTACCGAACGCTTAGTGAGAAAAGCCATTCAGTATGCTATAGATCACGACAGAGAGTCGGTAACTTTAGTACACAAAGGTAATATCATGAAGTATACCGAGGGCGCCTTTAAAGAATGGGGTTACCAATTAGCACGCGATGAATTTGGTGCTGACTTTATTGCGGGTGGTCCTTGGTGTTCATTTGTAAACCCAAAAACAGGTAAAGAGATCATCATTAAAGATGTTATTGCTGATGCAATGCTACAGCAAATTTTATTAAGACCCGCAGAATACAGTGTTATCGCAACATTGAATTTAAACGGTGACTATATATCTGACGCATTGGCAGCACAAGTTGGCGGCATTGGTATTGCACCAGGCGCGAACATGAATGATGATATTGCCATTTTTGAAGCAACACATGGCACAGCACCAAAATATGCGGGTTTGAACAAAGTTAATCCAGGCTCTGTTATTTTGTCTGCAGAAATGATGTTGAGACATATGGGTTGGGTTGAAGCCGCTGATTTATTACTTAAAGGTATGTCAGGTGCTATTAACGCTAAAACAGTCACTTACGATTTTGAACGTTTGATGGATGGTGCAACACTGGTTACATGTTCAGAGTTTGGTGATTGTATTATTGACCATATGTAATATTAACGACATTAAGTTATAGTAAAGAGGATCAGTCGGATCATATTCGATTGATCTTTTTTAATGATAATTATTGTAATATTTACCTTAGAAAAAGCTTTTATAGTTTATAACTAAAATCTGTAATGGAACCGTGATGCACAAAGGACAATTAACAAGTTGGAAAGATAATAAAGGCTTTGGCTTCATTAAATCGAGTGAACTGACTAAAGATACCTTTATTCATATATCATCATTAAAAGAGATGAGTAGAAAACCTAAAGTAGGTGATTTAATTTATTTTGATGTAGAAGAGCAAGCTAACGGTAAAAGCAAAGCCGTTAATTGCCGTATTGAAGGTGTTGAAGCTAAAATTATACAAGCGCATAAACCTCGTTTTTATAGAAATACTTCAGCCGTTAAGAGTAAGCTTGTTTTAATATTAGTACTAATAGGTATTGGTGCTTTTGCATTTCAACGACTAGGCATAGCGTCTTAACACTTAACGCGATAAATTTAAAATAACGTTCATAATTTATTGCGTTGCTAGACGACAAGTTTATGCAATGAATAAGAGATGATTAAAATTATAATAGCAGATCAGAAGTTTTTTATTCTGCAAGTAATTACGGGGAGCACTTCCCTAGATTTCATATAGCCCACTATGTCCGATACTCTTCAGTATTGGACATAGTGGGTATAATGGTTTAGACTGCCTTTATACGTACTATCTACTTGGTTTTCAAAATAATGTTGTTAAATAAACCTGTTCCTTTATATCCACCATACATTGATTTGTGTGATTTTGATTTTGATGACTACCCAGAGTTAGATAAAATATTCTCATCAAATGAACCTTGGTGGCTTGAACAATTTGATTGGGGGAAAATTTTCCTTACTTATATTGGTAGAAATAAATCTACACATACTTATGACCGATTTAGAAATGACGTTGAACGTTTTCTTTTATGGTCATTTATTGAAAAGAAAAAACCAATAGACCAATTACGTAAATCAGACTTACTTGAATATGCTGACTTTTGTTGGCAGCCACCAGTTACTTGGATTGGTACATCAAATCAAGAACGTTTCAAAATATCCAATGGTTATTCCTTAGCTAATAAGCTTTGGTTCCCATATAAAATCCAAGCACCTAAAAGTCTAAAATCTGAATATATCATCGATAAGAAAAAATATCGTCCATCACAACAAACACTTTCATCAATGTTTACCGCAATTATCGTTTTCTACAACTATTTAATGGCTGAGGATTTTTGCATTGGTAATCCTGCACAAATAGCTAAAAAAGATTGCCGACATTTTATAATAGACTCTCAAGTTAAAGAAGTTAAACGCTTAACCGCTAGCCAATGGCAATATGTTTTAGATACAGCCATTGAAATGGCTGATGAAAACCCACTATTTGAACGAAATTTATTTGTTATATCTGCATTAAAAACTCTTTTTTTAAGAATTTCGGAACTATCAGAACGTGCAAATTGGTCACCTACAATGGGACACTTTTGGCAAGATGATGATGAAAATTGGTGGCTTAAAGTCTTTGGAAAAAGCCGTAAATTGCGTGATATCACCGTTCCTCTTGATTTCTTACCTTTTTTAGAACGTTACCGCTCTTCCCGAGGTTTATTAGGCTTACCATCAAGTAATGAAAATTCAATTCTTGTTGAGAAAGTTCGTGGCCAAGGTGGTATGACATCTCGACATTTACGCCGTTTAGTTCAAAGTGTTTTCGATCAAGCACATGAAAATATGCGCAGATCCGAAGGTGAAAATAAGGCATTAAAATTGAAAGAAGCTTCTGCCCATTGGTTAAGGCATACCGGTGCAAGTATGGAAATTGAACGTGGGCGCCCTCTTAAAGATATTTCAGAAGATTTGGGTCATGCAAGCATGGCAACAACCGATACGGTATATGTTCAAAGTGAAAATAAGAAACGTGCTGAAAGTGGTAAAAAAAGACGGGTTAATTAATCCTACACTCATTTATTTGTATAACTTACTACCGACTTAATAAATGAATGTAGACCTTAATATCGCGTTAATATTTTCTATTTAATGGCAACAGCTTTTAACGCTAAGGCGGGATCTAAACGCATATTAAACCAATTAATACGCCAATCTAAATGAGGACCTGTAGTTCTGCCACTAGCGCCAACGGCAGCAACAACTTGTCCTTTTTTAACTTCGTCGCCGGTTTTAACGTAAGATTTACTTAAATGTAAAAAACTAGAAGTAATACCATGACCGTGATCGATTATCATGGTGCCACCTGAATAAAACATATCAGGTACGAACATTACCACAGTGCCTGCTGCGGGAGCTTTGACTGGATCGCCGGTTTTTCCTGCGTAATCTAAACCATAATGAGGACGTTTAGGTACACCATTAAAAACCCGTTGGCTACCATAGACACCCGTAATAATGCCTGTTATTGGTGCAATAAAACCTTTTGCAAAATCAGTTTTAGTACTTAAGGTTTGTCTGGCTGTACTCACTTGCGCGCCATCTTGCTTAGAACGAGTAACAGCTTTTGGATTGGGGTTCATTATTTTTTTGGCAATACCTTCAATACGTTGAATATCGTATTGACGCTTTACCGGTGTTAAAGACTTTAATTCTTTTTCACCATTTGGCTGAGTGATCACTAATTGATGCGTTTTATCATCATCGCGGCTAAATCCAAAAACATAATCGCCATACTCAGATAAAGGCAGTACTTTCCCATCAAAGGTAACAACATTATCATTAGCTGTTTTACCTATAACTAAAGCGCCCTGCTTTATTTCTCCGGAAAGCTTAATATCAGCAAACGAGTGCTGACTAAAAAAAACACCTATTAAACATAAGGTTATAAGCTTAGTGTTTTTAGTATTAAGCATTTGCAATCGCGCCTTTACCAACACCTTCAAAGGCAACAACCGTTACCTCACGTTGATTATCAGCAACTAATTGTCTGGCAATAAAGTCGGCTAAAAGCTCAACGGTTGAGTCACAATCGACAACGTCTAATACCTTATTCTCAACCGCGATGTCAAAGCGACCTTGTGGCGCGGTATAAGAAAAGAAATGGTGATCGGGCGTCAAATTGTGTTGAGCAAAATTTGACAGTTCAATATCTGCTTTTGCAACACGGTCAACACCTGAAGCAATATAAATATCTTGCCAACGTAAGCACCAAGCTTTTTCTAATGCCGCTACACGTTGACCTTTTTGTAAAATATGAATAGTAGAACGGTGACCATGAGCAATACGCTGACAATTTCCGTCATGTAATTTTAAACCATGGGTGTAATGGTAAAAATCGCCGCTTATATTCTCTGGTCGAAGGGTTAGCTTAAGACCTTGAACATTTTGTGGTAATTGCTCAAGAATTATTGCGGTTAAATGCTCAGTAACAGATGCTACATCAATCGTATCACTAGTAATTTTAGCAAAAGCACATTTTGGTGACTGTAAATAGTAACTGGCACGCTCACTGATAAAATCAACGTATTCATGGTTTTTCTGATGTAATGAATCAGTAACAGTCATACATTCGTTTTTCATCGGTAATAATAATTTATGATCAACAGCATCATCTATAATTGCTTTAATTTGCTTTTTAACCACAGCAAAGTCAAGCACCATGCTCATTTCATTGAGAGCACCATCAAGGAGTACATCAACGATCCAACTCTCGCCGACAATGCCACGTTCCTGGCAACAGTATGAAAAATCAATGACCGTTAAATCATTTACAAATAATTGCATTATTACTTCCTATTTAAATCTAGTCTTTTACTTGCCAAGCAATAGTATCGTTAGCACGGATTGGCACAACAACATCATGACCAAACGACATAGTCGCTGGTACATGCCATTGGGCTTTTTCTAAAGTTATTTTATCGCTATTAACCGGTAAATTATAAAATGCTGGCCCATGTAAACTCGCAAAGCCCTCTAACTTATCCAAGGCCCCTGCTGCTTCAAATGCTTCAGCATAGAGCTCAATTGCTGCATGTGCCGTATAAGATCCTGCACAACCACAAGCCGATTCTTTGGCATGTTGTGGGTGAGGAGCAGAATCAGTTCCTAAGAAAAACTTACGACTCCCTCCAGTTGCTGCAGCAATTAATGCTTGTTGATGAATATTACGTTTCAAAATAGGTAGACAGTAGTAATGAGGTTTAATCCCGCCAACTAACATATCGTTACGATTAAATAATAAATGGTGAACGGTAATTGTCGCCGCAACGTTATGACCTGCTTGCTCAACAAATTCAACCGCATTTTTAGTGGTTATATGTTCTAAAACTATTTTTAAATCCGTATATTTTGCTACTAAGGGCGTTAAAATAGTTTCAATAAATATCGCTTCACGATCAAATATATCAATATGGCTGTCAGTCACTTCGCCGTGGACCAATAAAAGCATGCCCACTTCTTGCATTGCTACAAGTACATCAGCGATGTTATCAATACTCGTCACACCAGAAGAAGAGTTTGTCGTTGCTCCAGCAGGATACAACTTAGCCGCAAAAACAAGACCCGTTGCTTTAGCGTCATATATTTCTTGTACGGTTGTTTTATCAGTTAAATAAAGCACCATTAATGGTTGAAATGGCGTACTTTGTTTTGAGCCGTTTATATTAGCAGCCATAATGCGTTGATGATATTGCATCGCTAATTCTGCATTGGTAACGGGAGGAACTAAGTTTGGCATAATAATAGCGCGGCCAAAGTAACGGCTAATATCTGGAACTGTGGTCGTTAAAGCATCGCCATCGCGTAAATGTACATGCCAATCGTCTGGGCGAGTAATGGTTAATGTTGTCATTTTTATACCTATAAATTAGTTAACTAACTTTAAAATTCTGTATTTTCAGATTGATGAGCATCTTGCTCTTTCTTATCAGCTGTTTGCAATAACGCTAATAATTGCTCTTTTAAATTTGGGGGGACTTTATAAATAGTGATACTTTCATTTGCCGCATTGTAAACAACGTCTTCACCAAAGTGGCTGCGTTCAAAGCTCAAGCTAATACCATTACCATACCCTGAGTACTTAGTGACTTTATTAACAACCGTTTGATCATGTGGAAAAGATTCTTCCAACGGATAAGATTGCTCTTGGCAAAATTGATGAAAATCTTGAGTAGCGCCCTCTTGCTTGATCACTTGCCCTATTTCTTGAATGGAGACATCCTGAGCAGCGCTTTTTTGTTCTTTACAGTAACTCAATAATTCTTTGCGGGTATTCTGTTTTTCTGTCGCATCAAGTTGATTAACAGCAACATAATCTTCAACAGCCTGCACTAACGTTTGTGTCTGTTCTTTGGAATTTAAGCCTTCTTCACAACCTAAAAAGTCTAAAAAGAAATCAGAAACAACACGACCCGCTCTACCTTTGATAAACGAAACATACTTATTACCTTGCTGATTTTCTTTATAATCAAATAAATCGATACGCGCTGCTAATTGCATACGCGCGGTATCAAGGTGTTTGTCAGCAGAAATATTCAATTCGCCATCAACAGAATAATGTTCAGAAACGGGGATCACTGTAGCTAGTAAATAACGACCACCCATATACTCATAGTGGCAAACAACTAAGTAGCCGGTTTCAGCCAGGTTATATTTTTCCAATTCATTTTTTAATAAATTAGCCGCCTGACTACTAAAAGCATAAAAACTTTGTGATTCACCTAAGTAGCTTTCCATAATATCAACAAAACGAGCAGTATCTCCTACTGCAGGCATAGTGGTAAAATGTCCGTAAGCTTTACTCGCTTTAGCATTATAGATTTTATGAAGTCCATCAACAAAATTTTCAATCTTATTGCTGATATCGATAGATTCTGGCCCTAAACGCAGTACAACTTCACCGGTTTCTTCTTTTTTGGTTAAAAAATGTAGGGCAATGTTTGAAATAATTAAGCTCATAGTTAAAGGCCAGTTTTATATTGTTCAGGCATTTGATAAACTTGTACCAATCTATCAAATAACCTATTAAGTATTTAAGATGCCTATTGTATCCAAGTATTCGAATGAACGTGTAGAAAAAATTATCCAAGATTTACATAATGTTTTAGTTAATGAGTCTGCAACCCCTGATCTAGCGCTGATGTGCTTAGGAAATACCTTAACAGAAATTATTAATAAAAATATTCCTGAAGCAAAAAGAGCTGATATAGTAACCAATTTCACTAATGCTTTAAAAAAGTCGGTCTTATAATTACCCCTATATTCATAAAATATAGAACTGATAAACTACAATAATAAGAGAATGATAATTAACTATGGTTGCATTTGATTCAAAAACGTATAGCAAGCGCCTGTTACACCTAATCAGTTGGAGCCATTGGTTCACTTTTTTTAATATAATTGCCGCCATTGGATTATCATCCTTTTATATTTTTAGTGAAGGAGGTCCCGAGACATTCCTTGGACAATTTTATTTAATCACCACGTGGTTTAGTCATATGGGTTTTTTAACCTTTATGACTTTTGTTTTAATATTATTCCCGATCACCTTAATATTTCCACATACCCGTTTTATTCGAGCGATAGCCTCTGTGGTTTTTACCCTGCAATTGTTAATATTACTGCTAGATGCTTATATATATAACAGTTTGGGTTACCATCTAAATGCTTCTTCAAGTGCACAAATTGTTGATTTAATTAGCACGCAAATACAACATAACAGCCGTATGTTTTGGTTTGTTAGTATCGTATTAACCTTATTTATTTTAGCCTTCGAATTAACTATAAGTAATTATGCGTGGAAACATTTAAGAGACTTACAGAAAGTCGTCTTCGCAAAGTTTGTTGTTATCGGTTTAGTCTGTTCTTTTTTCTTTAGCCACTTATTACATATTTGGGCTGATGCGAACTTAGAATATGATATTTTAAGGCAAGACACAGTATTACCTTTGTCATACCCATCGACGGCTAAAACATTACTCACAAAATACGGTATGTTTGACCGTGAAGCATATATAGAAAGAACAACAAGCCCACTAGCCTTTACCAATGCTATTCCGCAATACCCGCTGCTCAATGAAGCCTGTGTTTCACAAACACCAATACAGAAATCAGTATTTATGGTGGTTAACGATGTCAGCTTAACAGATAAACAGATCAAGCAATTTAAGCAGAGAAACACCCAAAACCAGTTAACGCTCGAACATCATATCGATAACGCCTTACACAAAAACGCGTGGTTTAACTTGTTTTACAGCTTGCCAAGTATTTATCAAGAAGGCTTGGAAGAACAAAAGGCGATCCCTTTACTCTTTCAATTATTAGACAGAAATAAGTTGGCAAGTTCTTACACAATGATCCATGGCGATGACAAGATAAATAAAGAACTAGTTCTAGAATCACAAGGTTTTGAACCTTTATTTAATCAGCAAACGACACTTGATAATATTTCATCACTAGTCTTTGCTGATAAGCTTAATAGCTTACCTGTAGGCTTACATTTATTTTATTTTGCTGACAGTAATACTTACCAATTTGAATTGTTTATGGATGCTTTGCTACTAGCACAAAAAACAAAACAAACTAAAGATATTATTTGGATCACTTCCGTTGGTAACAAGACCAAGGCGACCAGTTTATCTATTAAACCTTCGTTACTCATTTTGCCTGAAAGTGAAAGTAAGACAGTGAGCCATTTAACCAGTCACATGGATATTCAACCAACCTTAATACAGGAATGGTTAAACTGTGACATTAATGAAAAAACCTATAGTAATGGCAAAAATGTTCTGCGGTTATCCAAAGACCGTATTATTGCCAATACCATGGACGATGGCATGATGGTATTTAGTAAAGACAAATCAGTGTTTATTGATCAAAACGGTAATTTCCAAAGCTACTCTCGACAATTAGCGGCTCCTATAATGGTAAACTCTGATTTTCCATTAATGATTGATGGGGTAAACTTTATTAAGCAGTTTAGTAAGCAGGTAGAGAAATTGAACAATAAATAAACTAACAGATTGATTTTCTATATTTTATATTGCAATCAGTATTTAAACCATTATTATACAGACAGTAAACAGATTAACCCTCTTAATGTTTACTGATTCGGGGTATAGCGCAGCTTGGTAGCGCGTGCGTCTGGGGGACGTGAGGTCGCAAGTTCGAATCTTGCTACTCCGACCACATTTATAAATCAAGACGTCCTAGGGCGTCTTTTTTTAT
The DNA here is from genome assembly GCF_014077465.1 of Colwellia sp. BRX10-4. Taxonomy (NCBI): domain Bacteria; kingdom Pseudomonadati; phylum Pseudomonadota; class Gammaproteobacteria; order Alteromonadales; family Colwelliaceae; genus Colwellia; species Colwellia sp. BRX10-4. Next base: position 5,188 of record NZ_JACGVZ010000023.1, on the reverse strand, counting down.
GCCTAAAAGCCAATCCAAACAACTAACTAGCAAAATTATAACGCTTTTTACAAACCTATATTGTGTTATAAAATCCCACCGCTAATGTAACACTCCAAGTAACACTATCTATTACTCATAATTATGATGTTATTTAGAAAGATCTGGTTGTTTATTATACTATTGATGCTTCATAGCTAAAAAATCATAACCGTTAGGCAATATTGATAAGGCCGCAAAAGACAAAAATTATAATCTTGTTGATAGTTTAGGATTATGATTACCCGTTAAGCCAAATAACACAAAGTTATACCTGTTTAACTATAGAAGCACATACACTGAAAAAACTGCAAGTTTAAGTTTTGGAAAACACCTGGTTTTATCATTAGCCTATTCCAGCTAGCTTAGCAGTAATACTTGAAGTGGAAGGCTTACAAATAACACCAAGAAAATATAATGGAGAAAAGAGACCACCGTATTATTTTAGCTACGCCCTCTCTTTGCCGTGATAGAAATATACAAACTTCTCAGCATCGTGAACACCTGTTCCCCACATAGGTGAGTTTAATGAAACAACAGAACCGTCCTTTGCTATTTTAATCTTTTCTCTTACATAAGTTTTAAATTCTGAAAAGTTCTCAATTTTAATGTTTTTTAATTCTTCTACAAAGTGCGCTGCTTTATACTTAACTGCTTCTCGCTCATAGTGTTTCGCACAGTTTTCAGGAATAAGAAAAAATTCATCATCATCATCCCAATCAAAGGCTTCACGTAGTCAATTTCTATACTTCCTGACCCGTCTTCTGAGTAACAGGCAAAGGCGACATCATACTCTTTTGTTTCAGGCTGCTTGCTAAAGACAGACTCTAAATCGTCGATGATATGCTGAACTTTCATTTAGCTTCCAAATGCCCCATTAAGAGGTTTTAATTGTTGGTTAAAAAAGTGACGAGGGAGCAAATAGCAAACTCTTACTTGTCCTTGTTAAATGGCTTGTTAGCTTTATGTTATCTACTTGTTACGTAGGAAAAAACTACATTTTTGTCTTCTATTTAAGCTTGAATATTACATTAAAATATTTATAATCCTGCTGGCTAATAAGTTTAAGGAATGAACGATTTATAATTAACTCCATTAAACGCAGGTAAATATTACAATTATGACTGTCATGGCACACCCAAATATACAAAATGTTAAGCGATATAGAGTTCAAGATAAGGTTTTTGGTATTCAAGAATACTTTTCTATTGCCAAGCATGGTGACAAAGCTAAAATTTTAGCAGAGAAAAGACAAAAAGAAATCTCTCAAAAAAGACTATATCGTCAAATACGTATGCAGTTAGATATAAATAAGATATTTCATCCCGATGGAACCGTTATTGGACTAAAACGAACATTAAAAAATAAAAGTGGTTCAATAAAACAAATTTTACATATTCAAATTATTGTAAATGGCAAACAGAAAAAAACTGATATCACAATTGATAATAAAACCTTTGAACAAGCATATCTTAAGGCTCAAAATAAAATATTGGAATTAAGAAAAATTGAGCAATCTCCTGAAATAACAGAAATATTCAAAAAAATAGCAGGATACTACAAATACAGCTAACGCCCTATTAAGAGCCTTTTAATTGGTGATTATAATGTTAACGCCACCTAACCAATGGTTAAAATGCCTGCTTGAATGCTTCACTAAGCATCAATGACCACCAATCAATGATTCAATATTACTAACAACTAGATCAGGATCTGCTATATGAAGATGATGTCTTTTTGATTCAGAAAAAATAATTTTAGTATCAGTCGATAAAGCTTTAAAACTGTTAATTGCATTAGCATATAAATCATTCATAGGCTTAGCAATACTGTCGGGAACAAAAGGCTCATCATATCTAGGTGTTTGGTTAATATAATCTTTACTTGTTTTTGAAAAAAGAACAATAAGAGGCTTACCTTCAAAAGTTTTGGAAGCTGTGATTAACTCATAACTTTTAAGATGATCTACTTTTTCAGCCATGTTTTTAAACATAGGGTCTTTTACACCTAACTCAAATTCCATTATATCTCGCAAATCTTTATTTTCTGTTTCAAAGCCATCAGGCCATCTTGTAGCCATTGTATGAAAATACCCATAAATACCTGGGTCAATGAATACAGCACCTAAAACATCACTGGTATATAAATGATTGTAAGCTCGAATAATGTAGGATGCATAGGAACCACCAGCAAAATAATATGGAGGTTTAACATTGGCGACAGACAATAATTCATGTAACCAGTTTGCCGTATCATAAACGGTAAAAGGTACAGGCCCTTTCTCACTTTTCCCCAACCCTAAACGGTCGTATAAACAAATACTGAAAGTTTTATTTAACCGCTTAACATTATTCATCCAAGCTCCATCCGAGCCTGCTCTGCTATAACCTTGCTCTAAAATCAACTTAGGTTTATCGTTTTCATAGCATTCTAAATAAAGTTTAAAACCACCAAGATCATAAAGTCCTTTCTTTGTTGGTAATAGAGTTTCATCGTTGGCTGAACTGCTAAAGCTTACCAAGAGAAATATAAATGCTAAATATGATTTCATACACTATCCCTGTATATATTTGATGCCTAACGCCCTATTAAGAGCCAACTGTTATTTGCCTTGCTTGTATAGCTTATATTACATTTCTACCGATGCGCCCCAACCTACTGTTCCACATGAGTTTGATGGAATTAAGGGCATTAATTTAGCTCTAAATGAAGAAATCTCACTTAAATTCAACTTCATATAAGCGCTTAAAGATGAAGAGCAAAGTTGCCTTTTTTCAGAATAGAATATGTAATCATCGTCAAAGCAAACAATTTTTGCTCTTGATATTATTTCAGCAACTTGTTGCTGACTTTTGCAGTCAACCATAAAACTTACCCAGTGTACTTTCTTTGCATTAGATCCTTTCTGAATGAGCAACTCAATTAAACTTTGATCAACTTCAAGGTAATTTAATGGTGAAGGTTCCAGATTTATCTGCTTTGTAGCACAGCCACAAGTAGAAATAAGTACTAAAGTTAATAATATTATTTTTCATACAAAAATCCCTTGTAATATAACACCCAATGACCGGGCTAAAAATTGTGGCCTATAATAGAACAGGACGAACAGTTCGCTGTATTTATTCCTGCTTAATTGGCTTTTTATGCTTAAAATACTTTGAATTAATTGTTAGAAATAGTTTGTTCTTAAACATAACGCGCCAATAATATGCAAATAGCCAACTATATTTTTTCCACTTGAATAGCTTATAGTAAATTACCTAACTAATCCTAATACTTCTTCGCCTTGAAACGCGACACTTATTTGATCACAGCTTTTTGCAGTTATTTGAACATCAACGAATGAACCTTCTGCTGCACTATACATTTTTGCATCCCAAGAAGATTTTGTTGAGCCTATCTTAATACTTTTTAATACAACTAACCCTATATACTCAGGGTTTAAGTTATGAGAATAAACGGAGATTTCGCCTTTAGTTAAATCAATAAAAAGTTTTGCCAGTTTAGCTGAGTGATCCCAAATGCCGGTAAGATTACATTCATCACTTTTTGCCTCAGGTGAAAAAATTGAAACTATAAAAATTGAGCTTAAAACTATTAACTTTAACATGACTATCCTTTACATATAACGCTCGTTTAAACGCTTGCCAGAAAGCAGTTAACACCAGTCAGCTCTAATCATTTGATTTAAACACGCGTTTTAATACCTTGGAAGTTATTGAATCCCCCTTAGCAATCCTACTCTTATTCATTTCTCTAAACTTAGAAATGACTGCTGAGTCTGCAGTATATGATTGTCTATTTATAGTGATGAAGCCATCAGTAAAGTACACTTTAAACAATTCATTCTGATTTGGAGACGTTAACAACAATATGTCAGCACTTTCTAGGTTGACTGGATTTTTGGTTGTTGACCCCATTAATACTACAGTATCAATAAAATTTTTTATTAAATTAAAATTTTCCCATCTAGCATAAATAATTGCACTATCTTGCTTTTGATTTAACCAATAAATAGATTTTACTTCTTGAATCGTACTTGTGTCATAAAATTCATCACTAGCAGCTAATACAACATTGGGTATTATGCACAAACACAAAAATAAAAACTTAATCATTTTTCAACTCCTTAATAATGTGCAGAGATTATCTCTGCTCCCTAAAGCCCAAATAACAGACTAAAAATAGTGGCCTAAAATGGAGCGAAGCAAACAGCCCGCTTTTTTAGTCCTGTTGAATTGCTTATAGTTGGACAAATCCATTTGTCAATCGATTAATTTACAATAGTTGATAAGTGGAATATGACTCTGTTGGTTACGAATATTGAACGGCAAACATCCAATGTTTCTAACAAGACGTTCGAACCAACAGAGCTACTCGCTTCAAACGCATACTCAGGGATCGCCTACGAAGACTATCTATAAGACCTGCGAGAAACGAGACTTAAGCACATTCCATCTATAACTTTACTCGCTGGAGCATAAAATGAAAGCATATAACGTCGATGATTTCGATGCACTTATTGGTATCGATTGGGCTGACAATAAACATGATATATGTGAGATCCCAAAAAACACCAAACACTATCACTACACCATTATAAAACATAAACCAGAAGCGATTCGCAAATGGGCAATGGAGCTTAAGCTGCGTTACACAGATCAGAAAATTGCTATTGTGTGTAAACTTAAAAAAGTTCCTTAATTTATGCGTTCGCAAAATATGACCACCTCGTCTTATTTACGGTGAATCCATCCGCGGTCGCAAATTACCACAAAGCATTAACACCTAGCGGCGCAAAAAATGACCCCACAGATGCATTCATACAAGTTAAAATGATTAAACTTCACATAGATAAACTTTCAGTGATAATACCTGAGTTAAAATCAATGAGAGCATTAAAACGAAGAGGCTCACCGTTGTTAAAATTTGCAATAACTAGCTAAATTTAACTTGTTGTCCACCTCAGGGCGTGTTGTTATATTTTATTTACACGATACTTGAACCGTTTTTGGGTACCAAATTGGTCCCAACATATTTGCTGTACCACTAGCCAAACCGTTTATAAAAGTTAATTCGGTTTTTACTGATGCCCAAGGCGTGTTAGCACATTCTTTTTGGAGGTCTACAACTGGCGAGCCCTCATATAAAGAAAGGGCGAAGTTATGAT
>NZ_JACGVZ010000071.1:0-1903 GCF_014077465.1 Colwellia sp. BRX10-4 | reverse complement strand
ATTCACGTTTAGTAGCAAAGTGGCGAAAGGTTTTTTAAATCTACTCATTCCACGCTTTAACCTTTTATTGTTCTTGGTAACTTAAGTGTTTGCCATGTAAGCCAGATATAACAAGCTATTCAAGATGGACGCTAAACAGTTGGCTAGCTTCGTTCCTCGCATTTTAGCCAACAATTTCGCGCTGCTTAATAGGGCGTTATATTGCCATAGGGAATGGAATCAACATGGGTGCTTCTAAGCGAATAATTCTAAGCCAAGAAAGAATTTTAGGTAAATTACTAAAAAGTATGGGCATTGGTTTTGGGGTTATGGCAACTATACTCTTTGTCTCTGATTTCAAATTAATCGGATTTTTTGTGTTTTTCCTGATCCCGGCATTAGGACTATATTTTATGGGCGCCTATCAAGATAGAAAGTATAAAATGTTAGGAAGAACCCCATTAGAACTAAACGCAAGTTACTGTAAAAAGAATCAATTAACGAAAGCTAAAATTAAAATTAATAGAAATAACTTTAACAAAGTACAAGAGATTAAACTCCGTTGTACACAGCACTCTGGCGATTCTCAAGCCAATAGGATTATTTGGGAAAATACAGTTGAGCCAACAATTCATTTCGAGAAAGATTTAACCCTTATCGAATTTGATATCAACATACCACAACGGCTCCCTGAATCTTCGAGTGGTTTTTTTAGTCGTCAATATAGCTACGAGGTTTCATTCAAGTTTACTGAATCTATGGAGTTTGTAGAGCGAACATGGAAAATCCCTGTCAAAACAATATAACAAGTAAATTAACAAGGACTTAAAACAGTTGGCTTCCTTCGCTTCGCTCAGTATTATAGCCAACAATTTTAAGCCTGTTATTTAGGCGTTATATTTTTAAAGGATTATCGATGAAATATCTAGGATTGTTATCAATAATACTATTGGCTGGTTGTCAGTCTACGCCAACTTTTTGTGAGAAAGAGCCTGATTCAGATTTATGTAATCAAAAAACTTACCAATATGGTACAGACCAAGCGCTCAAAGAATTTGAAACTAAGAAATCTAACAAAGCTTTTGCGCTTGGCCAAACTTCTGATGGCTGGGAGTTTTACGGTTACTCTGAAGGTTATAGCTCAACCCATAAAGCGAAAAAGGAAGCTCTTGCGCAATGCCAAAAGAGGGTAGATAAACATGGTACTGATGGCAAGTGTGAGTTAATTCGTTAGTCAAAATATAACAAGAACTTCAAACGGAAAAAATACAGTTGGCTGTTTTCACTCCGTTCAACATTTTAGCCAACTATATTTTTCCGCTTAAGTAGGCGTTAGCTGTCTATGAGGATTCGGGTGAAAGTATTACTAGCACTAATTTTATTATCTTCTATTGGGGCATATGTTTATTACGCTCAATCTCAAGATGTTAATGTTGAACTTATGCCACCTGAATTTACTCTTTGTGGGAAAGTCATCACTCGCGAAGATGTGGAATACGTTGAAATTAGAAATTGGCTAAGTGAAAATAAAAGTGGTTGGGACATTGATTGGAATACGCCAATTGCTGGTTTACTATATTCATATCCTTCTTATTGAATAGTCGTTTTTCCCACAGGTGTTCATGTCGGTTATAAAACGAACAATGGATTTACAAGGTTAATAAAATCTAAAAAGCATAACCTTAAAACGTCATGTGAAAGCGTCAGCTAACAAGAACTTAAAGAGGAACAAAATACAGTTGGCTGTTTTGTTCACTCCGTTCACTTATTTTAGCCAACTCTATTTTGCCCCTTAAGTGGGCGTTATATGCTCTTAATAAATACGTTTTAGGGCAAGACATTTTTAGCTAAGTGTTTTACGCTAAACTCGGTTTAGTGCAGCACTAATAAGCATTGCTTCTTTTACCTTTTTCAAAGGTGGCAA
>NZ_JACGVZ010000026.1:0-59486 GCF_014077465.1 Colwellia sp. BRX10-4 | reverse complement strand
GGGGAAAGATCAAGAACAGAAAGACAGTGAAGATCAAGCTCAGCCAAATGAATCTGAGCAACAAGATGATCAAAAAGAAGCAACTGACAAAGAGCAGACCGAACAAGAAAAGTCTCAGCAAGAACAAAAAGATAAAGCCGAGCAAGAAAGACAAGCTAAAGAAGAGGAAGGTAAAGAAGACGACCCAAGCCAACCCGAGCAAACACCTGCTCAGCTTCGTGCCGCCGAACAATTAGCAGAAGAGACCGAACAAAAACACCAACAATTACTCAACAAAGTAACTGATGATCCCTATATGTTACTGAGAAACAAAATGCAGCTCGAATATCAAAAGCGCCGTAATAGTCGAAGTAGTCGCGCAAAAGGAAAAAAACAATGGTAAAAATAATGACCCAAACAATAATAGCCCTACTAACTATTTTGCTCAGTAATACGCTTTTTACCACTAATGCGCTTGCGGCAACTCAAATTAGTGCAACTATTGATAAAAATCCTATCGTGGTTAATGAGTCCTTTATTTTAAAAATCACCATAGATGACGATGTCGACACCAACGCTTTAAATACCTCCGCGTTATTAAAAGACTTTGTCGTTGGTAGAACATCGGTGAGTTCGCAAACTAGTATGATTAATTTTAAAACAACACAAACGACAACCTGGAGTACTTTGCTAATAGGTAAATCAGCAGGTGATTTTATTATTCCTCCTTTCACCATTGCGGGCATAAACTCTCAAGCCATAAAAGTACAGATATTAGCTGAAAATGATCCGCTTGCTGACAAACAACAAGACATCTTCATTACCACTGAAATATCGACCAAAAAAGTCTATGTTCAACAACAATTAACCTTAACCGTTAAGCTACACTTTGCTGCAGAATTAAAACGTGGCAGCTTAAGCGAACCAACGTTAGAAAGCGCCAGCATTACTCAAATTGGAAAAGATAAAGAAGAAGATACTATTATTAATGGTCGTCGCTATCGAGTTATTGAAAGAACCTATGCAATAAGTCCTAAAAATAGCGGTGAATTTACGTTAAAGTCACCGCTATTTTCTGGCGAAATTTTAGTGCCATCAACGCGAAGAAATAACATGTTTAGCTTTTCAGAAACTAAACCTGTTAGTGTCATTGGCGATGAAATTCAACTATTAGTTCGTCCTATCCCTGAAACATTTCAAGGCACTTGGTTACCGAGTAATTTACTTGCTATTCATCAAGACTGGCAACCTGATTTAGCAACATTCAAAGTAGGCGAGCCTATTACGCGCACCATTACCTTAACTGCAGCAGGTTTATCCGAAGAACAATTGCCACTTTTAGAGATGACAGTGCCCAAAGGCCTGAAAGTCTACCCAGACCAAGCTCAATTACATACAGGCATGAGCAGTGGCCATTTGGTTAGCCAAAAAGTTAGAAATTTTGCCATTGTTGCCAGTAAGCCAGGCGAATATCAACTACCGGAGATAAGTGTTCCTTGGTGGAACACCGTCACTAACCGTTATCAAGTCGCTACAATTGCTGCTCAAAAAATTACAGTTTTACCTAATAGCGAGCTTAACTCAGCTCCAGCTGTCATGAAAAATCAGCAAAACAAAGTACTTATTCCAACGGAAACAATTGTTGTTACTCAGGCATCCTGGCTGCAATGGCTATTTTTAACCTTATGGCTACTTACTGCTTTAGCGTGGTTTATCAGTGCAAAACGCTCTAGACCATTAGCAGTAAAACCAACAAAGATTGATAATAGAAATAATAATCCTTACTTATCTTTATTAGCCGCCTGTAAAAAAAATCAGGGTTTAGAAGTGCTTGCTTTAATATCGCCATGGATAAATACCTTACAAGCAAAAGCAGGTAACAAAATAACATCAACACTTGATGATGCGTTAATCGAGATTAATGATAATAAATTTCAGGACGAAATTGAGTTGTTACAGCAATGTTATTATGGGAAAGAGCAAAAAACTTGGCAAGGAAAGGCCTTAACAAGCTTAATTCAAGCTATTAATAAGCAAGGATTAAAAGCAAATAAAGCTAAGGTTTTAACTCTGAATCCAAGATAAAAATGAAATATATTTTTAAAAGCGAAATAAAATAATGTCAGCTCAGGTCTCTTACAACATGGCAACAAAACAAGTTAGATATGAAGCACTAGTTAAAGCTTTGCATGGCGATTTATTCCGTTATGCTTATTGGCTATGTCACGACAAACATGTGGCTGAAGACTTAGTGCAAGAGACATTTTTACGGGCATGGCGAGCTTTAGATTCATTAAAAGATGAAAAAGCGGCTAAGTCATGGCTGATCACAATTTTACGACGAGAAAATTCTCGTCGTTTCGAACGTAAACGATTTGATATGAGTGAATATGAAGAAGCCACTGTTACCGATACTAAATCAACAAGTAGCGAACAAGAAATTGAAAACTATTGGCTTCGTGAAAAAATAGCACAAATGCCAGAAGAATACCGTGAGCCATTAGTATTACAAATTATTGGTGGATTTTCAGGTGAAGAAATAGCTAAACAGCTCGATTTAAATAAGAATACCGTGATGACAAGGTTGTTTAGAGCGCGTAATCAATTAAAAGAAGCTTTAGATAATACTCCCAAAGTTAGAGGTCAGTACAATGGATGATTTGCAATTTAGACGTCGTATTTATGCAGATCCAAATACACGTGATAAAGATATGCTTGCTGCAATTCATAGTGATCCTGCCAAGCAAAATTTTACACAAGAACTTGAAAGTTTAGACAGTAAACTCTTTCAAGCGTTAAATATTGAAGTACCTGTAGGCTTAAGCGATAAACTTATTTTACGTCAAACCATGGCCAGTCATCAGGAACAAAAACGTAAAAGTCGTGTTCGTTTAGCTTTAGCTGCGTCTGTTGCCTTTGTGATGGGTTTAACGATTAATTTTATGCAGTTTTCTAATGCCTATAACAACCTAGGGGATTACGCGATAGCTCATATTGCCCATGAAGAAGGACATTTTTCTAACACTTCAACTGCAAATGTTAGCTTAGCCTCTCTTAACGATAAAATGGCGACGTTTAATGCCAGTTTTACTGATAGCATAGGCAAATTAATGTTTGCTAATTATTGCCGGTTTGATGGCATGAAAAGCCTACACTTAGTTTTTCAAGGTACAACAAGCATGGTCACTGTTTTTATTGTTCCAAATAATGAAGAGCTTAAATTTACCGCTGATTTTTCAACAGAGAAATTAATAGGAAAATCCCAACACTTTAAAAACAATAATATTATTGTCGTTGCTGACAAAAGTGAATCGCTGACACAGTGGCAAACAGCGATTGATAAAAATATTAGCTGGTCTATTTAAGTCATAAAAATAATATTTTACTGTTAACTTCGTCGTACATGAAACCATGGCGACGAAGTTCTTAATCCCCTCTTATCAAAGCCTAATTCCTTTTGCACTAAAACCATCATCTTAATACCACACCCCCTATACTGAACTCTTTTCAGTATCGAGTACACACCTCTCAAACCACAGATAGCATAATCGTCAAGCTGAACCAGATTCAGTATCTAGTACACACCTCTCAAACCACAGAAGCCATAGTCGTCATACTGAACCAGTTTCAGTATCTAGTACACACCTCTCAAACCACAGATACCATAGTCGTCATGCTGAACTCGTTTCAGTATCTAGTACAAACCTCTCAAACAATAGAAGTCAAAATCGTCATGCTGAACTAGTTTCAGTATCTAGTACTGACCTCAATAAAATAGAGATTAAAATAACATATACATTCATTGCCATCCTTGGCACCACACTATTGCCTCCGTGGATGGAGGTACTTATGATTTGTCAGGAACAAAAATCATGACCGTTCATCCTGAACATATACATTCATTGCCATCCTTAGCACCACGCTATTGCCTCCATGGATGGAGGTACTTATGATTTGTCAGGAACAAAAATCATGACCGTTCATCCTGAACATATACGTTCATTGCCATCCTTGGCACCACGCTATACCGTTCATCCTGAACATAAAAAGCCCGTTATTGAATATCAATAACGGGCTTTATTTGAGAGAGTTTACAATACCATTAATCGATATTGTGCTGCTCTATCATGTCATCAAACATTTTTTCAACAGATTCATCAGGTGCCGCAGTAAAGTTACTCACCACAACAATCGCTATTGTTGAAAGTATAAAGCCAGGAACAATTTCATACATCACTGAACTCAATAGTTCGCCACCGACAGTTATCGGGGCATAAATCCAAATAAGAACGGTTATAGCGCCTGTTAACATTCCTGCTAAAGCGCCTTGTTTGTTCATTTTTTTCCAGTAGAGACTAAAGATAACTAGTGGTCCAAATGCGGCGCCAAATCCTGCCCAAGCATTACTAACCAAACTTAAAATAGAGCTATTTCGGTCATAAGCTAAAGATATCGCAACAATAGCAACTAGAAGTACGGATAAACGGCCAACAAAAACAAGCTGTTTATCAGTAGCGTCTTTATTTAGAAACGCTTGATAAAAGTCACCGGTTAATGAGCTTGATGTCACTAATAATTGAGAAGAAATGGTGCTCATTATTGCAGCTAAAATAGCCGCTAATAAAAAGCCAGAAATGAGAGGGTGAAATAAGACCTGAGAAAATAAAACAAAAATAGTTTCTGGATCGGTTAATTCTGTGCCCGTTTTCGCCACATAAGCAATACCAGCAAAACCAGTTGCCATAGCACCACAAATAGAAACGATCATCCAAGTCATACCAATACGACGAGCAGCAGGTAAATCTTTAACTGACCGAATTGCCATAAAGCGCACGATGATATGTGGCTGGCCAAAATAACCTAAGCCCCAAGCCATCGCTGAAATAATCGCCAGCGCGCTAACACCGTTAAACATATTAAACTTTTCAGCATCAATAGAATGAATTACATCATTCATTGCTTGTACGCCACCAATGTCGCTTATGACCACAAAAGGTACCAGCACAAGTGCTACGAACATAATACACCCTTGCACAAAATCGGTTAAGCTTACGGCTAAAAAACCACCAAACATAGTATAAAGTACAACAACACCTGCGGTAACGTAGAGCCCAACTTCATAATCTAATCCGAAAGAGCTTTCAAACAATTTACCACCAGCAACAATACCTGATGAAGTATAAAGCGTGAAAAAGACAATAATAACAATTGATGAAACTACGCGTAGCAAATGGCGCTTATCATTAAAACGGTTCTCAAAGAAATCAGGTAAAGTTATCGAATCATTTGCTACTTCAGTATAAGTTCTCAAACGAGGCGCAACAATTAAATAATTAAAATAAGCACCAATCACTAAACCTACGGCGATCCAAATACTGCTTAAACCTGTCACATACATAGCACCTGGTATGCCCATTAGCATCCAACCACTCATGTCAGAAGCCCCAGCGGAAAGAGCCGTCACTGAAGGACTTAGATTGCGCCCTCCTAGCATATAACCTGCTGCGTCACTGGTCGATTTTTTAAAGGCATATAAACCTATACCGATCATCACAATAAAATATAAACCTAAAGAAAATAATGTACCAAATGCCAAATTAACCTCCGAAAGTATTATTATATTTTTACTAAGTAAAAAAAATGTTAAAAAATTCTGTTACTAAGCAAAAAATGGATTAAGCTAGTATGACTAGATATTTTGCTATTACTATACTTTTATTTTTTTCAACTATATTAAAGGTATTATCCATGTAATATTTTTATGCCAGCAACTAATATATAAAAATAGTTGATGCTAATTTATCCTTTTTCCAATATATTCAATATAGTTACGAAAATATCAGGAATTTTTATGTATTTTTATGCCGCCAGGCAACCCATTCTAGATAAAGACAAAAATCTTTTTGCCTATGAATTACTATTTAGAGACAGCATTGACAACGTTTTTCCTGATATTGATGGCGATGAAGCCACCACAAAAATGATTGAAGCAAGTAAATTTAACTTAGGTATAGGAGAGTTTACTGGTAATAAGCCCGCCTTTATCAATTTTACCCTTGAAACATTGAGTCTTGGTTACGCAAATATGCTGACCACCGATGAAGTCGTCGTTGAAATTCTTGAAACGGTTAAACCGGGTAAAAAGTTATTAGCTATTTGCAAAGACCTTTATGAACAAGGTTATACATTAGCGCTCGATGATTATGAACATCAAAAAGTATGGATACATTTTTTCCCTTATATCAAAATAATAAAAATAGATTGGAAAATATCCACTATTGAAGAAATTAAAGAAGTTAAACAAGCGATTGCTAATTTCCCTGATATTAAGTTGCTTGCAGAAAAAGTTGAAACTTACGACGAGTATAATCAAGCACTAGAATTAGGCTTTGAACTATTCCAAGGTTTTTTCTTTGCTAAGCCTGAGATGATAAAAACTAAAAGTCTCTCTCCATCACAGATTGCCATGGCTGAGTTACTTTATGAAACATCAAAACCCGAATTAGATTTAATCAGTATTACTTCTGTGTTTGAACGCGATGTAACACTTTCTTATAAACTATTAAGATATGTTAACTCGGCAACATTTCGCAGACGCAATGAAATATCAACAATAAAACAAGCACTTGTAACTCTAGGATCACAAGAATTAAAACGATTTTTAGGTTTGATGTTTGCTATAAATGTTAACCCTGACAAACCTTCAGAGTTAATTAATTCAGCGATGGCTCGTGCTAAATTTTGTGAACTTCTCTCAAAGGATATTAGTGCTCCAATAGATTCATCGATTGCATTCTTAACGGGCTTATTATCATTAATTGATGCCATTTTAGATGAAAAACTTGAAACTGTTTTAGAAAAGTTACCACTTGCACAAGAGATAAAGGACTCTTTACTCACTAAGAAAGGTGTATTGGCTGAATTAATCCAGTTATTAGAGTACATTGAGCATGCACAATGGGATAAAACCATTGTTGTTATGAATAAGTTAGGTATAGAAAAAGAAAAAGTCATTAGAGATTACAACCAAGCACTTTCATGGGCTGACGAGCAGTCACAAATGACCAATGGCAGTTAATTAAGTCAGTGGTTCAATTGACAAAAAACGAGTAACCAAATTGTTTACTCGTTTTTTATTGTCAATAATTAGAGAATAACGCGCCCATGTTATAATCGGCGCTAGAGAAGTTTATCCGTATTTAGTTAACATTACATAAGTTCTTTAGTGTTTTTAGATGAAACAGTAGTGGTTAATAAATTAAAGTCTTTTAACACTATTATTTCGTTAGTTAACCTGTCTTCAAGTGCATCGATGTCGACAACAGATTGACAAAGTACTTTACTACTTTTTTTAATTTGTTCACCACGAGATTCCATTTCGTTTTCCATTTTTTCACCGAAATCCTCCATACGAGATTCAAAAGCGTTCATATCGCCACCAGAGAAAAGCATCTGTTGACCTACCGCTATCATTAAACTACCAATCGAATTTTGCACCGTCTTTTCTATCGCACTTTCAATACGTTGCTCAAAATCTTCGTTGAAAAAGTTTTCTCCTGAAAAACCATCCTCATCAAAATAAATGTCATTATCACTGGTTAAGCCCAGATCAACTTCTTTACGTATTTCTGAAAGTTGACTAGTAATTTCAGCACTCAGCGTATTATCTTGACCTAGTAACTCATTAAACGCTAAGTTAATGCCGTCATTCGCAAGATCGATAGCATCCAATGCAACACTTTTTACTTGTGGAACTGCAGCCCTAATGCCAGACGAATAATCATGAATCAAGGATTGCTGATTATCTGTTAAGTCAACTTGAACACCATTGACATATAATCGTTCATTATCAACAATTTTATAGAGTGGCAGTTTACTTTTAGAGAATTCAATAGCGGTTGGCGTAATTTTAATACCACCAGATATTGTTGCATTGCATGAGTCATTTGTAAAAGATGCGGTGGAAGCGAACGTAGTGCTGCTTGCCAATATAAGTGATGTTGCGATGAGTGTTTTCATATTATGCCCTTCGATTGTTATCGATTAAATAATGCCTAACTTAATATAGACATTACAAAACTAGTGCCAACTAGTAAAACCAATAAAATTCAATAAGATATAATAAATCCATAAAACAAACTAAAAATTAAATACTAATTATTAGTGAAATAAACACATTTTTGGTTAATATGCTAATTGTTGCATTTCAATGAGACGGGATTGGCAGCGAGCAAATTCAAAACTTAATTGCTGTCCTTGATAAAGCTCAATTATATCAACTTCAGTATTAATAATAAGTCGTATATTTCTATCATAAAATTCATCAACAACAGCAATAAAGCGCCGAGCTTCGTCATCTAAATGGCAAAGTTGGCTTAATAATTTACCGTCGCGTTGATAGTCATCTTCTACACCCGATATAACAGACGTTATGCGCTCTCCGTCAAATTGAGGAACTTGGCCAAGCAATACCAGTTTAAAATGATCAGCTAGGCTAATGGAGTCTCGCTGACTTCTAGGGCCTGAACATAGTGCATAAAAATCAAAAAGTATAATAGTGTCTGTTTTCGCTTGAAAAGGGATTTTACGGTGGTTAACAGTTATATTACCTGAAGTACCCACAATGCCCGTAATATCTAAAAACCTTTGTCTAAGCGTTTTGTTATTTAATGGGTAAGTATAATCACGATATGCAATTGCGGTTTCATCATAATGCTCTAAGCGATGATCTGCAGCACCATCAACCGATAACACTTGGCAATAATGATTAATTAAATCGATGGTTGGCAAAAATCTTTCACGCTGTAACCCATTACGATAAAGTTCTTCGGGTCGACAATTAGAGGTAGCGATTAAAATAATATCTTGTTGAAAGAACGCCTGAAATAAGCCAGAAAGCAACATAGCGTCACCAATATCTGAAACATAAAACTCATCAAAACACAGTACTTTGATCTTTTTAGCCCATTGCTTAGCAATAAACGTTAATGGGTCACTTTGTCCTGTACATAAATTTAATTGTTGATGTACTTCTTCAATAAAACGATGAAAATGAATACGTTTTTTAGCAGTAACGGCTAAATTTTGAAAGAAGAGATCCATAAGCATGGTTTTACCACGACCGACTCTCCCATAAAGATAAATACCACGAATAGCAGACGATTTTTCAGTCGTTTAGCAAGCCAAGATTTACGCTCATGTTGATAGATTTGTTCAGAAAGATCATCAAGTTTGGCAACGGCATTAACTTGTGCATAATCGTATTTAAAATTATTCGAAGTAGATAGAGCTTGGTAAGCTGAAAGCATATCTTAAGTTTTAAACGTTGAAACTAAATTTTTCCCACAAAAAAAGGGTGAGACATAAGTCTTACCCTTTTTAGCAAT
This sequence comes from Colwellia sp. BRX10-4, assembly GCF_014077465.1. Taxonomy (NCBI): domain Bacteria; kingdom Pseudomonadati; phylum Pseudomonadota; class Gammaproteobacteria; order Alteromonadales; family Colwelliaceae; genus Colwellia; species Colwellia sp. BRX10-4. The sequence continues at coordinate 50,121 of NZ_JACGVZ010000026.1, read as the reverse complement.
TTATTTGTATAAGGTAACCTAAGTTAGCTCAAGATACAAAATTAAAGAGCTTGAATGTTCTCAGCTTGAGGACCTTTCTGACCTTGAGTTACAGTAAACTGTACTTTTTGGCCTTCAGCTAGAGTTTTAAAACCGTCGCCAGAGATTGCAGAAAAATGTGCGAAAACGTCAGGACCAGATTCTTGCTCGATGAAACCAAAACCTTTAGACTCGTTGAACCATTTTACTGTACCAGTAGTTGTAGACATAATAGTATCCTATTTGTTTAATATAATTAATCTTAATTTTTTTCTAGCAATTAAATAAATTTAATCCGCTAAAACGATGATGCTGAGAGTGTTGCTATGACTTATTAAACAGGACGAGCTACTAACATAACTTCGAAACTTGGTACATAAATATAGGTAGTACTTTCTAGCTGCGTGCATTGTATATCGTTGGCAGAAAGAGTCAAGTTTTTTATCGACTTTATTAATTCTTTTGTTTGTTTTATGAACAAACCGTAAGATTAACACTATCAACAAGCCATTTTACTGTTTCACTTTTACCGTGTTATTTGTATCTCTACTTTTTCGGATAAGTTCATTGTCACCAATAGCTATTGCAGACTTTGCTAAGCGGTCATATAGCAAAACATTTACTGTTGCTGCCAAATTCATACAACCATTCGTTGGAATATATACCACAGCATCAGCTTTATCGATAACAGCCTGACTAATAGTGCCATCTTCAGGGCCAAACACATACATAGCATTTTTAGGATGAATGAAAGCCGGCAATGGCACCGCTCCTTCAATTAAATCAACACATATTAGCCTGCTCCCTTCGGGTAAACTTTCCACCAAAGATTCAACACCAATTAAAGGTATTTTTTTACTGGCACTTTGTGTATCGGTATGAAATTTCGCGGCTCTTGCATACCTAACACCACTGTAGAGTACGCTATCAACTTGATAACATCCTGCTGCGCGCATTACAGCACCAACATTACTTGGGCTTTTAGGATCGGTTAAACCTAATGTTATCTCAGCTGATTCAGCGTTTTTATGTTTTAACGGTACTTTTATCTTTTTAGTCATTAATATAATCGTTTTGGTTAGTTACTTTACAAATACAGCTAAATTCTACAGTAATTTTCCTTAGCGTTAATAAAAAACTCAAGTAAATAATAATTTTTTATTTGTTCTACAGTTAACATTTAATTTATCTGTTCGACCTTAGCGACTTATAGTTTAAGCTCGAAACCTATAGTTTAAGCTCGAAACCTATAGTGATATGAGCACTAAGTAAGTTTCACACTAGTAAGTAAAGTGACCAACTAAATTTATTTTTTAAAAATGATACAAAGCTATTAATAACGTATTATTCATGAGATCTATTCTTATCAAACAGTAAAGTTGTCATAATCCGTTACATTTCATAAGCAACAAATCAAAAAATAATGGTCATAATAAACTAGGGTTTTCTATCAATAACTATACCTGTGTCATCAATATTTAAAAGGAAAGATAATGAAAAATAGTCTCAAAAAACTATGGAAAGAAAATAAGTTATTATTTATTTTTATTGGTTTAATGTTGGTTTTTCGTAGCGCTGTCGCTGACTGGAGTGACGTACCTACTGGTTCGATGAAACCAACAATTGTTGAAGGCGATAGGATTTTTATTAATAAAATGGCTTATGATATTCGCTTACCCTTCACACATATTTCTCTTGTTGCACTTTCTGAACCACAAACCAATGACATCATTATTTTTGATTCAGTGGTATCAGATAAACGTTTAGTAAAACGTGTAATTGGTGTTCCAGGTGATACTGTTACCATGAAAAACAATAAATTAATTATAAACAACCAAGTCATTAGCTACAAAAAAGAATCAACAACAAACTTTCCATCGAACAATTACCACGACAAGGTTGAGACGATAAATGGCCAACCACATTTTATTCGAACCAGTAAGTTGGCTTCACAACTTGATAACTTCAACCAAGTTATCGTGCCTACTGATCAGTATCTAGTTCTAGGCGACAACCGAGATAATAGTGCAGATTCCCGGGTAATTGGCTTAGTGCCAAGGAAGGAAATTGTTGGTAGATCTAGTCAAGTCGCTTTTTCTCTAGATTACAATAATAACTTTTTACCACGCACTAATCGTTTTTTTCATTCACTTTAAATATTTGTGAACTGCTAGTACTTTTGCCTCAGATCTTAAATTACATTAGATAAATTCAGACAACTGTTTTTATTTAAATTTTGATGATACTGGTATTTATTTAACGTATGTCGTTAATAACGATATACGTTATCAGCTCTCACCACTTTTATAGCCTCATTGATATGCTGAAAAAAAACGCTACAACCACAAACTCAAATTTACAGGTAAGAAAAGCTCTTGTTGTTTTAGACTAATACTTTTAGTATCTCTAGCATTGTATTCAACTATTATTATCCCTAATAAACTTAAGGTTACTATGTATAAAAATTCTCCTAAGTCACTCGTACTAGCGGGTGCATTTTCTATTGCGACACTATTATCAGTATCGAGTAATGCAACAATTGTTGAATTTGAAACTTCTCAAGGGAATTTCAAAATTAACTTACACGATCAAACCACGCCTACAACAGTAGAAAATTTTTTAAAGTACATTAATGACGGGGATTTCAACAATACTGTTGTTCATCGTTTAGTGCCTAACTTTATTATGCAAGCGGGAGGCTTTGAATTTAACGGAAACTTTCCATTAACGGCCATTGATGTCGATAGTTCTATAAAAAATGAACCCTTGTATTCAAATGTTAGAGCAACTGTCGCGATGGCTAAAGTAGGAAACAGTCCTAATAGCGCAACCAGTCAGTGGTATATTAATTATAAAGATAATAGCGCTAACTTAGATATACAAAATGGTGGTTTTACGGTGTTTGGTGAAGTTATTGAAGGTATGGATAATATCGATAAAATAGCCCAATTACCCATTTGTCAAAGTATACCAATGCCAGATTATACCGACGAGCAATGTGCTAATAGTAATTTTGTACCTGCAGATGAGAATTTTGTAACCATTCGTGCTGTTACCATTTCAAATAGTTCAACAACAACGGCTGAAAGCCTATCTCCGGTAAAAAATACGCTGATTAATCAGGAGAGCAGTTCAAGTGATAGTAGCGGTGGCGGTAGCTTATCCTACTTTGCATTACTGACATTATCTTTAGTCGGCTTACGACGTAAAATGAAAATATCTTAAACGATATTAACTAGTCAGTGACCTTGCCGCGGAGTGCTTTAACATTACCGCGGTGAGATTTACCCGCTAAACGTCTTTTTTTGGAGTTTTTTGATGGTTTAGTTTCTCTTCGAACCTTTTGAATAACCATTGCTGATTTAATTACTTCAACAACACGCTCAAGTGCAGATTCACGATTTTTCTCTTGTGTTCTATACTGTTGCGCCTTGAGAACTAAAATTCCCTCTTTAGTGATACGTTTATCTTTTAATGCTAATAAACGTTCTTTATAAAAATCAGGTAAAGACGATGCCTTAATATCAAAGCGTAAATGAATCGCTGATGATACTTTATTGACATTTTGTCCTCCCGCCCCTTGTGCACGAATAGCGGTTAACTCGAGTTCATTTTGATCTAACCAGACATTATTTGAAAGGGCCAACATATTTTACTTCTACTACCTTATTTATTCACACGTTAAGTATACCATTCATAATGATAATAATAAGCTAGAAACTAAAACGGGAGCAATAGCTCCCGTAAACATTTAAGTATAACTACTTTGAAATTAGTTCAAATTCATTTCTTGAACTTTCTCATGGGCAATTTCAGGCGTAACTGAAACAGGTTTACTGTGTAAATTTGCTTTTAATTGGCCTTTTCTATGTTTAAGTGCGGCATCAAGCTTTTTGGCTACACTAGCAATCGCGGGAAACATAACATCGTCTTCTGCTGATACAGCAATACGACCACCTTCATAATTTGTTGTTATTTCTGCGCCATATTTTCCATGCTCTTTTGAAAGAATAATGTCTAATGAGATCAGCGTTGGAAAATGGTTAGAAATTTTTAAGAATTTTTCATCGATATGTTCTTTTACACCATCGGTAACATCTACATGGTGACCTGAAAGATTTATTTTCATAGGTATTCCTTTTGTTTATTGCTCTATTTAAGACTTGAGGGTAAAGTCGAAAAACGCAAGGCCTTAGTATGAAAAAAATAGAAATTAATTCATAAAAGAGCTTACACAATTAACTGTAGCAAAAATTATACATTTTATTTGGATTTTGCCTCATTTTTTATATTATTATTAATATTTATCCCTAAGTTAATGAAATTATATTATTTAAAAAAGTAAAGCATAAACAATAGGAGCCTTTTCATTTAAAAAACGGTTATAATATCCGCCAATTTTTAAGTTAATTAATCGCTGTTAAGCAGTAAAGAGACCTTACATGTTTGATGATATTCGCCCTTATCGTGACGATGAGGTTGTAACTGTGATCCGAAAACTGATTAATGACCAAGGGCTACTTTCTTCTATTGCTAGTTTTAAAATGCCTCGACTGTATAAGCTTCTACCCGTAATTTGTCGCTCAATGGTAAAATGGACGTTAAAGTTACGCGTGAGTAAGTTTCATAACATCGAAGACATTCAACGTGAAGTAGCAAAGTACTTGCATCACCTAGTACAAAAAAGTACCGATGGTTTTACTTTTCATGGTTTAGAGAAAATTGATACAAGTAAACCTATGCTGTTTATCAGTAATCATAGAGACATAGTACTTGATGTCGCATTAATTAATTGGGCGTTGTACAACAGCGGCATTAATACCGTTGAGGCAGCAGTCGGCGACAACTTATTGCATCAACCTTGGGTTGCTGACTTAATGCGTATTAACAAAAGCTTCATTGTTAAACGCAGTGAAGAGTCAAAACGTGCCATGCTCAATGCGTCAAAGCAATTATCAGCCTATATTCACCATACAGTTTATGAGCGCCAACAAAACATCTGGATAGCGCAGCGAGAAGGTCGTGCTAAAGACGGCATAGACAAAACCAACTCGGCTTTAATTTCAATGTTATTACTCAACAAAGACAAGCAAACACCGCTTGCAGACTATTTAAGTGAAATTAATATTGTACCTGTTTCAATTTCGTATGAATTTGATCCCTGTGATAGAGATAAAGCCATCGAACTTGCAGAACGAGAAGCAACGGGGTGTTATAAAAAGAAAGAAAACGAAGACTTAAATAGTATTACACAAGGGTTAATGGGGAAAAAAGGGCGTGTTCATGTTGAGTTCTGCCACGCTATTCAAGGCGACTATGCCGATAGTAAAGCCGTTGCAAAAGCTATTGATAAAGAAATTATCAGTAACTATAAATTATATGACAGCAACTTAACGGCTTATGCCCAGCTTCACCAGCAAGATGATATTAAGCAAAGCGTGATGAATCAGTTAAATAGCCGGATGTCTGATTTAACTGAACAGCAACAGCATTGGTTATTAACTATGTATGCAAATCCTGTTAGAGCGAAACAAGCAGTAGATTAATGGCTAACAGAAACGGGTATGAATAAAAAACGGCGCTTTATAGCGCCGTTTTTATATAAAAGTAAACTTATTTTTTTATTGATATATGATAATTTTTTACATTATTAGCAAAAGAGTTATTATTTTTATTTTGATAGTACAATAAATAATTTTCATATTTATCAGTATCTTCACTTTGTACCAAATCTGTACTGGTACCCAATACAAGGGTGTCATCATTAATAATACTGTCATAACCAGATAAAGCCATAGTTACCGGTAATTGCCCCGTAATTCGTCCATAACTTGTCCATTTAGCTGGCATAGGTGTATTTTTTTCGGGATGGTAAGCTTGATAATTGACAGTAATTATAGCCAAAGGATAATTAGCAACATTACTGTAATTATAGCTCCAGTCTGATTTAATCTCTGAGAAATAAATATCATCAACATCTGGTTTTTTAGTCGTCGCGGCTAAGGCAAAACTAGTGTTGAAAGCTGAAGAAATAACTTGATGCTGGCTCGATATTTTTATTTGACCAAAAGCAGAATCAGTTTCAGATAAAATAACCTCTGCATTTGATTGATAAACAGTTTCTGAAACGTATAAATGGCTATTAAATAAATCAACTGAGTTATCATCTTCAAGCACTTTTGTTGCAAAATGTGCCTGCCCCAAAAATAACTGTTGTGTTGTAAAAGGCTGATGATTTTTATTTAAGCCAATTTGTTCAATGGCGGCGAAAGCTGAGAGTTGCCATACAGCTTGATTGTCGCTATTGACGACTGTTTGACTAAAATCATCAATAAAGCCAGCAGCACCCAAAACGTTACTGTTATTTCCGGTACCAACAAGCGAGAAAGAATGTAGTGGCCAGGCGCCATCAATTACTCGGCAAGCTTCAACATTAATAAAGTCAGTGCGTTGTGAGTCTATCGCTTCAGTGCTGGTAAATGTTGCGGAGCTAGTTACTTGAGTAATATCAGAGATAGGGGTATGTGACACTTCAACATTTCGAGTGATACATTCACAATTAGCATCAACAACTTTACTGATATGTTCTGCCTGATAAATGGCGGGCGTTGTTGCTTTTACCTGATGAAAACTAACAAAATCTAAACCTTCCACTTTTCCTTCTTGCTGAGTTTTAGCAACAAGTGTGTAATTTATGAGTTCATTGTCTGATAAAAAACTAAAAAGTCCATCAGCGTTTGGCTGTAACTTTGTAACAACACTCCAATCATTATTTTGAATAAACAACTCAGCATCAACAAACGGTAGTTTTTCGCCACATTTATTGGTCAGTGTAGACGTTAATGAAAAAGCATAACTTTTTGGCGCTGTTGGGGTCGTATTATCGCTGCCACCACCTCCTCCACATGCTTGTATACCCAAAAAGATAGGCAGTAATAAAAGTGTTTTTTTATAATTGTTTAACAATGAGTTTATTGGGCGGTTTTGTAGCTGAAATAATTTTAATAGCATATCAAGAATTCTTCCTAAGTTTAGCGATCCATTACAGTAATTATAAAGTAATCACCACTAAGACTTAAAGCACTAATATCATCGAGTCTTGTATTCATTATAAAAAATGATATTTTAGCTTTATATAAAGAAAAAAGATCAGCAAATGCTGATCTTTTGATATTGAAATTAAGTGTTAAGTTTATTTTTGCTGATAGAAAGCTGACATGGCTTTATATAATGAATATAAGTCAACTTTTGAACCTACCGCATAAGGAGAGTGAATTGACAAAATGGGTACACCAAAATCAATTACTTCCATATTGTCATTAGACAAATCGCTACCAATAGTTCCGCCAGAAGCTTTACCTTTATAGGTCGATGTTTGCCATTTGATTTTATTATTATCTAAGTAATTACGTGTCCATGCCATGTACTCTGAGTTAGCATTAAAACCACCACCGTACAGTTTCAAGTTAATACCGTTACCTAAACGTGGCGCATTGCCTAATTCCCAAACACCAGCCCAATTAGGATTAACACCCGGGTTAACATCCGCTGAAATAACTTTGGTATTACGCAAAACTTTACGTAACTGGTAATCGTTATAATCGTCACCCATTTGGTTGTATAACAAGCCACTTAACATATCAACAAGATAACTTGAGCTTGCCCCGGTATTATTAATATTGCCCACTTCTTCGTTATCCACTAAAAAGGCAACCGAGGTATACTCTGGAATTTTCTGTTCAAAGATGGCAGTAACAGCGGCAATAGAGCTTGCCTTATCATCTTGGCCATAAGCAGCGATCATGCTGCGATCAAAGCCAACATCGCGAGGTTTAGTTGCTGGTACTAAGGCTAATTCAGCAGACACTAAGTCTTCGACTGAAATGTCATACTCTGTTTTTAAGAAATCGGTGATCAATTCTTTTATTGATTTATCTAAGTCAGGCTTAGCTGCGATAATAACATCAAGTTCTTCTTTCTTGATCACATCACGACTTTTACGATCCCTGTTTGGATGATCAACATGCGGGGCTAAATCAGGTACCATAAAGATGGGATCGTTTTCATCAAAGCCAACAGAGATATTAACAACTGTCCCGTCTTTTTTGTCAACGCGGCCAACCAGCGCTAAAGGGATATTGACCCATTGATAGGTTTTAATACCACCATGAACATAAGTCTGCAGCATAGCAAACTTCTCTTTTTCATAAAGCGGTCGTCCTTTAAGTTCTAGGCGAGGTGAATCAATATGAGCGCCAACAATACGAGTACCTTGCTCAAGGCCTTTTTTACCAATAACAATTAATGAAATAGTACGGTCACGATTGACGTCATAAAAACGAGCACCTGGCTTTAAGTTACTTTTTTCAGACAAACGCTTAAAACCTTGTTTCTCAGCACGTTTTATAGTTTCTGTAACAAAGGTCAATTCTGTTGGTGTTTGATAAATAAAAGTTTTGTAATCGGTCGCATATTTTTCAACGGCAACTAACTCACTTTCAGATAAATTTAACCAGGTTGATGGTGAAACTTTCTTTGCTTGATCTTTTTCAGCTGTATCTGCATAACTCTGACCAGAAAGGGCCATAGTACTTATTATTGCGATGCTTGTTAGGGTTCTTTTTATGTTCATTATTATTTCTTTTAATTAATAGCTCCTGATTATAATAAAGAGAAGTAACGTCTCCTTACAAGGTTTATTCGTTTGAACCGATAGAAAATAAGATGAACGTCGACATTTTAATCTCCATATTACAATAAATGCTCATCGCGTTGATCAATATTACTCAACACAATTAATTTTTGACGTAATGTAGCAAACAAAAACAATAAAAAGTGAATAACAAACAGCACCTATTTGACATGACTAAATATTAATAAAATACTGGCACCACAATGTTTTAATTAAAAAAGTAGATAAAAATAAGTTAATAAAAGCAAGCCTTGCTAAAAATCAGTTGAAATTCGATCAACTCCATTATTTACGCGATGACTGAAGTAGATTTCCCCCGCTTATATGATATAAATACTGAGGTATTTTAAATGAAAAGTGTTTCCACTAGGAAATCTTAAAAATAATAAAGTAGGATCTGGGTAAATGACATTAAATAAATCTCAAATAGCTAAGGCGCTGTCCATTGCTATTATAAGCTCAAGTGTTGTACTGATGGGCTGTGAAAAAGCAGACACAGCAAGCAACTCAGCAGTCGCTGAAACCATACAGCAAACAAGTTTATTACGTACTCAAAGTGAATCACTTGAAGCAGTTTATGCTGAGATGCGTGCTAAACAAGTCAGCAACGTTAGCTATAAGTTAAGTGTGACGATTGATAATAAAAGCGAAAGTTTTTCTGGCTCTACCGAGTTACTCTTTGATTTAGTAGAGAACAATCAAAATGATTTAACCATAGATTTTGATGAAGGCACCATAAACTCATTAAAAGTGAATGGTAAAGTAGTTAAGTTTAGCTATGAAAAATGGTTTATCACTATTCCTGCTAGCGAATTAACAGCGGGTAAGCAAAGTATTACTATAGATTACCAACGTCCTTACTCTACTGACGGCTCTGGTTTCCATCGTTTTGTTGACCCTAAAAATGGTGAAGTTTACTTATACACCGATTTTGAACCTTATGACGCGAACCGATTATTTCCTCATTTTGATCAACCTGATTTAAAAGCCAGCTACGAAATACAAGTAACCGCTCCCGCTCATTGGCAAATAATTAGCGCAACTCGCGAAACAACGATTAGCGAAAACGGTGATAACAAAGTATGGTCATTCCCTGCTTCAGCAAGATTCTCTTCTTATGTTTTCTCTCTTCATGCAGGTAATTACGCTGTATGGGAAGATGATTTTGAAGGGATGAAATTGCGTTTATTTGCTCGTCAAAGTTTAGCCGAATACGTTAAAACTGACGAATGGTTTATCCCAACCAAACAAAGTTTTGCCTTCTTCAATAAGTACTTTGATGTGAAATACCCTTTTGGCAAATATGACCAAATTGTTGCACCTGACTTTAATGCCGGTGCTATGGAAAACGTTGCTGCGGTTACATTCAATGAAGGCTATATTGCACGTGGAGAGAAATCAACCAGTGCTCGCATGAGTCTTGCTAATGTTATTGCTCATGAAATGGCACACATGTGGTTTGGTGATTTAGTTACCATGCGCTGGTGGAACGGCTTATGGTTAAATGAAAGTTTTGCTACTTATATGGCCAACTTAGCTATTGCAGAAGCCAGCGACTTTGAGAACAACTGGGATGTATTCTACTCTGGTACTAAACAATGGGCTTACCGCACTGATGACTCAGTGAACACTCATGCGATAGAATTACCGGTTGCTTCTACGGGTGTTGCTTTGTCAAATTTTGACGGTATTACCTACGGTAAGGGCGCATCAGTATTAAAGCAGTTGCCTTATTATTTAGGTGAAGAGAACTTCCGCATTGGTGTTAGCAATTACTTGAAAAAGTTTTCTTACCAAAATACTGATTTAGACGATTTCATTGGTGAACTTGGCAAAGCTGCAGATAAAGATATGACCCAGTGGACACAAGACTGGTTATATAATGCAGGTTTAAACACCATCAAAGTTAATTACCAATGTAGTGATGGTAAAATTAGTGAGTTTGCGATAAACCAAACAGCACCAGATGGTTACCCAACATTACGTGAACAACGTGTTCAAATTGGTTTATACAATGTTAGTGCTGATGGCACTGCGATTAACTTAACCTCTGCAACACCTATTATGTATAAAGGTGCAACCACTGAGATCAAGGCTGTGATAGGTCAAGCATGTCCTGATTTGGTTTATCCAAACGAAGCCGATTGGGGTTACGTAAAAGTAGATCTTGATGAAAAGTCATTGGCATCAGCACAAAAACACATTAATGCTATTGATAATGCCACCATGCGCTTAATGCTATGGCAGAGTTTGTCTGACAGCGTCAACGATGCAAACTTAGCCGCTGACCAGTTGGTAACGTTTGCCATGGCTAATATTGAGGGTGAAAGCGATTATAACGTATCGCGTAAAATTGCGAGTACCTTAACCTCGGCTTTAGGCTTTCTAACTGTTGCAACACGCTTAGAGCAAAAAGATTATACGGCACTTTATATGGACGTTGAAAACTTATACTTACGTTTATTAGAAAATGCCGAAGCGGGTTCAGATTTCCAAAAACTTTGGTATGGTCGTTATGTTGGTGTAACGAAAACAACTAAGCATTTAAATCGCTTACAAAATATTTTGAACGGTGAAAAAAGTTTTGATGGTATTACCATAGATCAAGACAAGCGCTGGACATTAATTGCTAAAATGAACCGTTACCTACATGGTAATTACCAAGCATTATTGAGCACTGAAGCCAAAAAAGACATTACCGATTCAGGTGTTAAAAGTGCTATTTATGCAGAAGTTATTCGACCTGAGGCTGAAGTTAAAGAAAAATGGTTTAACATCGTTATTAATAACCCTGACAAACTAAAACTTTCTACCCTTCGTTATATTATGTGGGGTTTATTCCCTGGTGAGCAACAAGCTTTAGAAGCGCCATATAAAGCTAAAATTCTCGCACACATCCCTAAATTAAATGAAGGAAGTGATTTAGGTTTATTAGAGTCTTTTGCTGATAGCATGTTACCGACACAATGTAATGCAGCCAGTGAAGCAGAATTAGCACAACTGATTAAAGACTACAGTGGTATGAAGCCACAAGTGTTAAAGACAGTCAAAGCTAGCCATCAACAAATTGGTCGCTGTGTTAAAGCGCTTGAACTATTAAAATAATATTTCATTAGCGTAATAAAAAGGCCTTATGTGAAAACATAAGGCCTTTTTTATTTTATTTTATTTTATTTTATAAAAAATTAAAGCGTTAAAGCGTAAGCTCTAGCTTTTTCTAGGTCTTCTGGCGTATCAACCCCTTCAACCGCTAAACGAGTTTCGGCTACCGCAACATGAATTTTTTCACCTTGCCATAATACGCGCAGTTGTTCTAAAGACTCAATTTGCTCTAATTGACTGGCCGGCCATTGCACGTAATCTTTAATGAACCCAGCTCGATATGCGTAGATACCAATATGGCGTAAGTAAAAATCGCCAATAGCGGCGACACTTTTCTCATTAAGAAAACGATCTCTGTCATAAGGGATCGTCGAACGGCTAAAGTACATCGCATAACCGTGTTTATCTGTTAACACTTTAACCGCGTTAGGATTAAAAGCCTCATCGACGTCATGAATACGCACAGCAAGTGTCGCCATTCTAGCTTGTTGCTGATTTGTTCTCTGCTGGTCTGCTAAATTTCTGGCAACTTGCGCAATATTTTCAGCGGGAATAAAAGGCTCATCCCCCTGAACATTAACGATAACCTGATCATCGTCAAAGTTATAAATGTTCATCACTTCGGCTAAACGTTCGGTACCCGATTGATGATCGGCACGAGTTTTACAAACCTCGCCACCAAATGCTAATACCGCTTCTTCAACCTGCTTATTATCAGTGGCGACAATCACTTGGCTAGCACCACTTTGCTGGGCTTTTTCAACAACCCATTGGATCATCGGCTTACCATTAATATCGGCTAAGACTTTTCCCGGTAAACGAGACGACTCAAACCGAGCAGGTATTACAACAATAAAAGACATTTAATTCTCCAAATACATTTAATTAGTCATTTTCGGTAATACGGCGCGCTTCACTTTCTAACAAGACCGGAATGCCTTTTTCAATAGCGTAAGCAAGGCGGTCGAATCTACAGATTAATTCTTGTTGTTCTTTATTGTAATCAAGTTTGCCCTTGCATGCTGGACAAGCTAATATTTCCATTAGTTTTACGTCAAATGCCATGTTTATTCTCTTATTTATCAGTTTATTGATTAGTTAACTTAGCGTGAATCTAGCCTTAATACGGCTCAGTTTATCTGCTTTTACTTTGTCAAATAGCGCGTCTAAAAATGGCGTTATTTGTTTATTTTCAATATGGGCATCAACCGGTAAATACCACCAGTTATTTTTAGCAAAAGACGTACATTTTACCGCGTCTTTTTCTGTCATCAAAAGTGGAATATCGTCAGAAAAACTGACAAATTGCGCTTCATTGTAATGCTGGTGATCTTTGAAGCCTACTGATGATTCAAGACTAAAGCCACTATCAACTAAAGTTTTAAAAAAACGACTAGGGTCACCAATACCGGCGATAGCATTGATACGCTTAGTGTGACTTTCGTTATCATTAAACTGTTGATAAAAATCAGTTAATGATAGCTGCTGCTTGGTTTTAACATTAACCACCGTTTTTGCCATTAAGGTCATTGTTATTTGTGGTGTACCAACTGGATAAACTTTATTATCGGTTGGCGTTGCGCCATTAAAGATAAGCGCGTCGACTGTTTTCAAACGCCATAAACCTTCACGTAATGGCCCTGCGGGTAATAACAAGCCATTTCCAAACACGCGTTTACCGTCAATAACAATAAGCTCAAAATCTCGTTCTAAGCGATAGTGTTGTAAACCATCGTCAGCAATAATAACGTCGCAGCCTTGCTGCATTAACAACCTGGCACTCGCCACTCGATCGCCGCCAACCACAACAGGAATACGATGGCGTTGATAAATTAATAAAGGCTCATCGCCTGTTTCAGCTGCGGTACTGCTTGCATTGAGTAAGTAGGGATAGTGCGGTGCTTGTCCACCATAACCTCGACTAATAACGCCAACTTTCATGTTTTGTGCAAAGCATTGCTTAATTAAGTACAAAACCACCGGTGTTTTACCGTTACCACCAATACCAATATTACCCACCACCACCACAGGGATATCGATACCAAAAGATTTAAAAAAATACAGTTGATAGCATTTTCGTCGCAACGCGGATAGCAACCAAAAAATAACAGTTAACGGTAACAATAACGGCACGAGCAGCCATTTAGCTGGGTGTTGAAAAAACCAAACCTTTTCAATTAAGCGCATAGCAAAATCTCAACCGTCATTTTATTCGCTAAATTGAAAGTTGTGTAATTTTGCATAAGCACCTTCTTTTGCTAATAACGTTTGATGATCGCCCTGTTCAAGAATTTTACCTTGTTCCATAACAATAATTTTATCGGCATTTTCAATGGTAGACAAGCGATGAGCAATAACAATACAGGTACGATCTTTTTGTAAAACTTGCAAAGCATCTTGAATATGACGTTCTGACTCGGTATCTAATGCACTGGTTGCTTCATCAAGAATTAAAAAAGGTGCATCACACAATAATGCTCGAGCGATAGCAACACGTTGGCGTTGTCCACCAGAAAGTAAAGCACCATTGTCACCAATGTTAGTATCTATTCCGTCAACCATATTTTCTGCAAACTCAAGCACATGAGCACTTTTAGCCGCAGCTAAAACTTCGTCACGACTGGCGTTGGGTTTACCATAGGCAATATTATTAGCGATAGAGTCATTAAATAACACCACCTGCTGAGAAACATAAGCAAACTGAGCACGTAAGTCTTTCAACTTGTATGAGGTAATGTCTTTTCCATCAATTAATACTTTACCCGCTGTTGCATCATAAAAGCGCAGCAAAATTGCACTGGCGGTTGATTTTCCACTCCCCGAGCGACCAACCAAAGCCACTGTTTCGCCAGCATTCGCGGTAAAGCTTAGTTGAGTAAGCGCTAATTTTTCGTCATTAGTATAAGAAAAATTAACTTGTTCAAAAGCAAGTGTTCCTTTGGCTTTATCAAGTGATTGTTGGCCCGTGTCTTTTTCATTTTCTTGGTCAAGCACCGCAAAAATACTAACACAAGCCGCCATACCATTTTGAAAGTCACTGTTAACCGTAGTTAATAACTTTAAGGGTCTCAGTAGCATAGTCATACAAGTAATCACCGTTATGAAAATCCCTGGCGTTAAACTGGCTTTCATACTTTCTAAATTGGCAACGTAAAGTACAAACGCTAACGCAAAAGAGGCGATAATTTGTATCAAGGGTACGCTGAAAGATTTAGTGGCCACCATCTTCATGCGCTGTTGACGATTATGTTTATTTATCTGACCAAAACGTTCGAACTCACGTTCTTGTCCGCCAAAGGTTAAGACCACCTTATGCGCGTTAAAGGTCTGCTCGGCAGCAGAAGTGACTTCACCCATCGCATTTTGAATTTTTTTACTAACTTGGCGAAAACGTTTCGAAACCACAGTAACAATAATAGCGATGATAGGAGTTATAAGGAGGAATATTGCTGATAACTGCCAACTGTTATAAAACATAACCGCGAGAAAACCAATCACCATAGCGCCTTGTTGCACTAAGGTAAGTAATGCTTTACTGGTTGCATTAAGGACTTGTTCGGTATCAAAGGTCAGTTTAGAGATTAACGTTCCAGTAGACTCTTTATCATGAAAAGTCACCGGTAGCGCCATAATGTGTTCGAATAAGTTTTGTCTTAAATCGGTAACGACATTATTACCCACCCAAGCTAAACAATAATTACCAAAGAAATGGCAGATACCTCGGATAATAAAACAAACAATAACAAAAAGGGGGGCCCACTTCATAAAGTTAGGATTAGCATCAGTTAAACCATCATCGATTAATGGCTGTAACTGCGAGAAAAATAAAGTGTCGATACCGGCGTAGCCAAGCATCCCTAATATAGCGATGACAAACCCTGCTTTGTAAGGTTTAGCATAACTCATTAAGCGTTTAAAATTTTGCCACGTTGTGGCTTGTGCGGCTACTTTGCTTTTACTTGCTAACATTCAGTCTCTCTGTGACTTCGCGATTAATTATTCATATCCAAGCCATTTTAGCGTTATTTCTTAGTTGCAACCAACTAATAATATTTACAACGTTAATTAGCAAACCAATATGGCTTGATATGCAGACGATAAGATTGAATTTCAAGAGCTTGTTCGGTAATGTTTATGCGGATCATTCCATGTTCAGCAGTTGCATACGGCGTTACATTGAGCTGATGATAACGTTTAAGTACCGCTTTATTAGGCATCTTCCATCGATTCATAAAACCCGCGCTAAAGATAACGGCCTCGGGTGAAACCGCTTTAATAAACCCCGTACTTGATGAGGTTTTAGAGCCATGGTGCGGCGCAACAATAACATCAGCTTTTAACTGATTAGCGATTTCAGTATTAGCGATTTCAGTATTAGCGACCAGTATTTTTTCAACTTTATGAGGAATATCACCCGTTAATAGCACCTTATATTTACCATCAGAAATATGGATCACGCACGAATTATCATTTTCTTTATCTTCAATAACCACCGGCCACAACACAGAAAAAGTGAGACCTTGCCAAGAGAAATCATCGCCTTGTTTACAACTGTGCATGTTAACAAAACTATACCTGCCAACATCTTCTACCGGTTGATTATACTTGATGTGCTTAACGATAATTTTATTTAGCGCCACTTTTTTATCGATAAAAGCCAAGCCACCAGCATGATCGTTATCAGCATGACTTAACAGTAAATAGTCAAGAGTGGTCAAGCCTTGATACTGTAAATAAGGAAAAATCACACTTTCTGCCAAGTTAAATCCACTAGGATAACTTGCCCCTGTATCGTATAAAATAGCCTGTCCATGCCTTTCAATAACAACCGCTAACCCTTGCCCCACATCAAGGACACTCACTTGCCAGTCATCATTTTTTTGTTGGTCATTAACAAACACATAACTGAATAAAAAAGTAAGTGATACTGCAACAACCAGTATTTTTTTGGGTAAGGCTAGAAAATAACTGATGAAGCATAAACCGGTGATTATCAAAACAACCACTAACGTCTGATGGTTAACGTCGATAAACAGCCATTGTTGGCTCGATAAGTAACGTAGCCACTGCCAAATAAATGTTAATGATATTAACGATAACTCAAGAAAAAATATAGCCAGCGCTTCACTAAAAGGCATAGCAACCACAGCCAATAAACATAACGGAATAGCGGTAAAACTCATCCAAGGCACGGCAATAATATTAGCAAGTAATGCAGAAAGAGGTAGTTGATGATTTAATAAAGCCGCCACAGGCAACATAAATAATGTTAAACCTAGCTGTATAATCATTAAAGAAAGGAGCCAAGCTTTTATTTTTTCAACTTTACCATCACCAGATGTTAACAGTAACTTTCGACATCGCCAGATAACCAATAATATCAGTGATACCGCATAAACACTTAGCCAAAAACTGACACTAAATAGACTAAAAGGTGATATTAATATAATGCAAACGATACTCAGTAATAACCAACGTATTATTGTTAATTTAACCCCCAATAACTTAGCGCAAATAAATATTTGCATCATGATCAAGGCACGCAATGTAGGTAAAGAAAAGCCGGCGAGATAAGCATAAAATAGTGCAATTAAGCTACTAAAAACGAAAGCCACGATACGACTGTTCTTTTTTACCACCCATAACTTGCCTTTTTCAGATAACAGTAAGTAAAACGGACTATAGCTAAAAAACATCAAGATGAATCCAAAAGCACCACTGGCAATTAAGCCTAAGTGTAAGCCAGAAATAGCCATTAAATGCTGTGTTCCTGTTGCTTGTAAAACTTGCCATTGCTCAGCGGTAATTTTGCCACGTTCGCCAAAGGTAAGAGCAAAAATAAAATGGTGCAGATCGTTTGTCAAAGCCAATGAGTCTATTAATTCATTGAGTTGTAGGTACAAATTTTGACGATAACTAGGCTGCGCTGCTATTAATTTATTTTTTGCTGAATGTTTTACATAGCCAGTAGCATGGAGTTCCTTTTGTCTTAACCATGTTTGATAGCTAAAACCGCCAACATTTGCAAAACCATGGGCAGGTTTTACTCGCACCATAAGTTGCCATTTCTGGCCTTGGTTAATCTTAGTAACTTTTTTTAAGTGATACGGTTTAACAGACTTATGATCCCAGCGGAGACGAATATTTATCTTTGATTGAAGTTTTTGTTGATTGACTTCTTCAACAACAAAATTAAAACGTGATACTTGTTTGGTCGTTTCATCCTTGTTTGTTTTACGCGTTAATGACTTTGGAATATTAGCAATCACACCTTTTACCGTTAAGGTTGTACCGAAAAAATCATCTGTAATTAGGCTATTAACTTGCCATATATTTTGATAAACGAAGCCAGCATAGAGTAAC
This sequence comes from Colwellia sp. BRX10-4, assembly GCF_014077465.1. Classification (NCBI taxonomy): domain Bacteria; kingdom Pseudomonadati; phylum Pseudomonadota; class Gammaproteobacteria; order Alteromonadales; family Colwelliaceae; genus Colwellia; species Colwellia sp. BRX10-4. Next base: position 31,946 of record NZ_JACGVZ010000026.1, on the reverse strand, counting down.
CAAGCACAGCCAAAAAAGAGCCCACTATAACTCCGTAACCTTTTGATGAGACAAAAAATGACAGCAAAACAAAAACAAATATAAACTTGCGAAATGTCTGGTACTATCGGTAAGAATAGTGACAAAATAGCACCGATAAAAAATGTAAATAGCCACCGTTCCATAGTGATTAATTTCCGTATCTGTCTAATCGATAAATAAAGCCTAGATAATATAAGTAAGTATATGCCTAAAAAACTCTTCAAGCGTTATATGCCGGATCACAACACCATAAAAAATAATAAACATTTAAAAATTTTTGGTGCGTCATTGCATAACCCCAACTTATGGCATTTAAACCGTAATTCTGTCGCAAAAGCTTTTGCCGTAGGTTTATTTTTTGCCTTTATCCCGGTACCTTTTCAAATGGTTTTAGCTGCTGGTGTTGCTATTATAGTACATTCGAATTTGCCACTTTCTGTTGCACTCGTTTGGATAACTAATCCGCTCACAATACCCGCAATTTTTTATGGCTGTTATATGGTTGGCATCTGGCTACTAGGCCGATCTGAAAAAGAATTTGTATTTGAAGCGAATTGGCAATGGCTGGTTGATAGTTTATCAACTATTGGACCAGCATTTTTACTTGGCTGTGGCGTGCTAGCGGTACTTTTCTCGCTAATAGGTTATTTTTCCATACATGGTCTATGGCGATATTCTGTTATCAAACAATGGAATAAACGTAAAAGTAGAAAGTAAAAATCTGCTCTAGTCTCGCGTTGGTTATAAAAATTATCGGTTAATAATATAAAAGTGAAACCCGCTACATTTGTCCTAACACCTGCGCTGGCTCAACTTTAGTTGCTTGCCATGCGGGGTAAATAGTCGCCAGTAGACTCATCAGTAAAGCCGTACAAACAGTGATTACAACATCAGCTTGGCTTAAGTGAGTGGGAAGAAAGTCGATAAAATAGATATCGCCTGATAACACTTTTACATTAAGAAGTGTTTCTACTGCGGTAACAATATCAGTTAAATTTAATGAGATAACAATACCTAACACTGTCCCCACTAGACAACCCACGACTCCATTAACCAGTCCTTGAAACATAAAGGTCATCATTATAACACTCGCTGGTGCCCCCATAGTTTTTAAAATAGCGATATCACCTTTTTTCTCATTGACCGCCATGATCAGCGTTGAAACAATATTAAAACTTGCTACCGCTATGACTAATATTAAGACAATAAACATCACTAAGCGCACAAGCTGTATATCATTAAAAATATGGCCGTGACTTCGTGTCCAATCATAAATGGCAACATAAGTATCATCAAAGCTATAAGCAACATCACGTGTTACCTGCAGCGCTTGAAAAACATCAGCTACTTTTATGCGAATTCCCTGAACTTGCCCCTTATCGAGATTTACCATTTTTTCGGCATGCTCAAGTGAAAGATATACAGAGTTTTCGTCAATCGTACCGCCAAATTTAAAAATGCCAACAACGTTGACTTGGTGCTTAACCGGCACCGGAAATTTAGCACTCGCTTGCTGGTTACTTTTTTGGGCGATGACATTCGATAGTAACAATTGTAGTGAGTCACCTAACTCAAGTTGTAATTTTTTTGCAACTCCGGATCCGATAATAACACCGACCGTAGGGGTTTCGGTATTTTCATTATCGACGATCGCTTGCCAGCTGCCGGCAATCATATAATCGGCAATAGTAGAAACTTGCTGTTCTAACTTTACATCGACACCACGCACAGCAACGGCTTTGAGTTCACTACCATGTTGCATCATACCGGTAAGTTTTATCACAGGTGCAGCGGCTATCACTTGTGGATGTTGTTGTGCTTTCGCCACGTGTTTTTGCCAGTTATCTATCGGCGTATTAATAGCAATTAGCTCGCCGTGAGGGATAACCGACAGCAAATGTTGCGCTAATGCTCGCTCAAAACCGTTCATTGCTGAGAGCACAATAATCAATACCATTACACCAAGCGCAATACCGATAGTGGAAGATGCTGAAATAAACGAAGAGAAGCCATTACCGTTTCGGCTACGCACATAACGTAAGCCTAAAAATAAACTTAATGATTGGGTCATTTAAAAAGCCTTAACTTTCAAGGGGCGCTAACCGGCCGTGCGATAAACGTAGTTGGCGATCCATTCTGGCAGCAAGTATTAAGTCATGGGTAACAATAACAAAACTGGTGTTTACTGTTTTATTAAGGTCACGTAATAACTGATATATTTGCTCTGCAGTATCAAAGTCTAAATTCCCTGTTGGTTCATCAGCTAATATTAACGAAGGTTTAGTCACTAATGCCCGAGCAATAGCTACACGTTGACGTTCACCACCAGAAAGCGCTGAGGGCCGGTGCTCAAAGCGATGACTTAACCCAACCTGTGTGAGCATTTCTTGTGCAGCAGCTAAGGCCGCTTTAGGTGAATCCCCGCGAATCAGTAAAGGCATTGCCACGTTTTCTTGTGCTGAAAACTCCATCATTAAATGATGGAATTGATAAATAAAACCAATATGTTTATTGCGAAATTTAGCACGTTGCTTGTCAGATAACTGGTGGATATCAACACCGCTAATAAAGACCTGCCCTGAAGACGGAGAATCTAGTGCTCCAGCTATATGTAAAAAAGTACTTTTACCACAACCAGAGCTGCCCACTATAGCAACAAGTTCACCCGCATCTACTGACAAATCAAGCCCGTCTAAGACTTTGGTTTCAATGCTACCTTGATAATATGACTTTGATAATTGCTGACAAAGTAAACCTTTACTCATTTCGTAAAACCTCGGCAGGCTCTGTTAAAGAAGCCTGATAAGCGGGATATAATGTAGCAATAAAACTCATCGCTAACGCTGATAAAACAATACTAAACACATTATTCACTGATAGTTCGACGGGCAAAGACTGCCCTGCTCCCAATAAATTAACACCGAGAAGGGTAAATATAGTGTTTAAATTTAAGGTTAGTATGGCGCCAACCACAGTACCGATAGTGACGCCCCAAAAACCATTAACTAAACCTTGAGTAATAAATATTTTTACCACGCCAAGGCGATCTAGCCCAAGTGTTTGTAAAATACTAATTTCACCCTTTTTTTCGATAACAACCATCACTAAAGCGGAAACAATATTAAACGCGGCAACGGCAATAATTAAGCTCAACATCAACCACATCATATTTTTCTCCATGCGCACAGCAGAAAATAAAGCGCCTTGAGTATCGCGCCATGTCGTAAAATCATACTGTGGATATTGTTGTTTTAAACGTTTGACCACTTGCTCAGCAGCAAAAGCATCATCAAGATACAAACGAAGTTTTTCAACGCCATCACCTCTTTGTCGATGAAGTTTTGCGCCATCTTTACTGTGAATATAGACCAGTCCTTCATCAACTTGTGAGCCAACACTAAAAATACCAGCGATGGTAAAAGTGCGTTGCACCGGAATTCTCCCCATTGGGGTAAAAACGGTTTTATTAGGCAGTGTTAAACGTATTTTATCACCCAAATCGACATCAAGTTGTCTTGCTAACGACTGTCCGATAACAATGGCAAAGCTCTGTGTCGATAGATTATCTAAATGTCCTGATACCATAGAGTTGTTAACAATATTGTGCTGCTCGAATTCAGGCATGATTCCTTGAATGAGTACACCGCGTAATGCGCCAGAATTAGCTTGTATGAGTGCTTCACTTTCCAACAAAGGAGTAACTTCTTTAACTTTAGGCGTAAGTAATAATTGTTCACGTAGGATTTGCCATGTAGGTAAAGCATTGTTTTTGTTTTGCAGAGGTTGATTGGCGACGACAATATGGGGAACTAGACCCAATATTCTCCGTTTTTGTTCACCTTCTAAACCGTCCATAACGGAAACAACTGTGATCAATGATGCGACACCCAGGACGATACCGACAATGGAGAAAAAAGTGATAAAGGATACAAATCCAGAACTTTTACGGCTACGACTATAGCGTAGCCCAATGAAAAAACTGACGGGTTGAAACATTAATTAAACTTCATCTTATGTTATTCAGTAAGAGAACTATTACTCTATAAGTAGCCACAGCATAGCACAGTCAATGTTTTATTTGGCAGCAAAAAAGCCAATAATTAATATTGATAAAAATCAAAGTTAAAAATATTACGATTATTTTCAATTAGTTAAATAAAAAAATAAAAAAGTCATCAGGCTTAATGTACAAAATAAAATACGGCACTGCTGATACATTATGTAAAAATTCATGTCCAAATCTAGTAAAAAGCCCTGTAACCCTTTAGTATCAATGCGTTTACCATTTTATAACCATATTCTTTACTTAATAATAATGAGATTACCATGAAAAAAATAATAACAGGTGCAGTCTGTTCTTCGTTATTGTTGCTTGCCGCTTGCAACGACAATCCAGAAAGCACTGAGACAACTAAGCAAGAAATGCCTATCATGCAAAAAACTGCATTAGCTTCAGGTATCGACAAAGCAACAATGGACTTATCCGTTCGTCCGCAAGACAACTTTTATCGTTATGTAAACGGTGCTTGGTTGAACGCTAATGAAATCCCTGGAGACAAAACGTCAATTGGTGCCTTTTATGACTTACGTGACGAAGCTGATGACAATGTAAAAGTAATCATTGAAGAATTAGCAGCAACAGAAAATTTAAAAATGGGCAGCGACGAACAAAAAGTAGCTGACTTATTCCGTTCATATATGAACATGGATGCACGTAATACTGCAGGTACGGCTCCTATTCAACCATTATTTGATAGCATCAATGGTTTAAAAGACAAGAATGAACTTGCAACATTTTTTGGTGAAAATCAAAAAAATGGTGTCGGTAGTCCGTTAGCGTTTTATATTAGCGTTGACGGTAAAGACTCAACTCGCTATGCCACTCATATTTGGCAAACAGGTTTAGGCTTACCCGACAGAGATTACTACTTTGATGAAACCGAACGCTTTGCCGCATTGCGTAAAGGTTATGTTGCTCATATTGAAAATATGTTCAATTTAGCTGGTTTGAAGAACGGTAAAGCTGCTGCGCAAACGGTCATGGCAATTGAAACTAAATTAGCAGGTTTTCATTGGACAAAAATTGAAACTCGTGACAGCAGTAAAACTTACAATAAATTCGATGTCGCTGACTTAAATACAGTTACTGATGCATTTAACTGGAATGCTTACCTTGCTGCTCAAGGCGTATCAGCGCAAAAAGACATCATTATTAACCAACCTTCATTTGTTAAAGGTTTTGGCGAAATATTTGCAGCAACCCCATTAGCTGATTGGCAAACTTACTTAACTTTCCATACCTTAAGTAACTTTGCTGGTTCTTTAACCGCTGACTTAGATAATGAAAACTTTGACTTTTATTCTCAGCAGTTAAGAGGACAAAAAGAACAACGTCCAATGTGGAAGCGTGGTGTTGGCGTAGTTAACAGCAATTTAGGTGAGGTTATTGGTAAAGTTTATGTGAGCCGTCACTTTAAGCCTGAAGCTAAAACCCGTATGACACAACTTGTTGAAAACTTACGCGGAGCATATGGTGCAAGTATTGATGAACTAGAGTGGATGTCTGATTCAACTAAAAAAGCTGCCCATGTTAAACTAGCAAGCTTTGATCCTAAAATTGGTTACCCAAATAAGTGGGAAGACTACTCCGCACTTGTTATTAAAGGTGATGACTTAGTGGGCAATAAAATGCGTTCTGGTAGTGTTTCTCATCAAAAAGAAGTCGCTAAGTTAGGTGGTCCAATTGATAAGCAAGAATGGGGCATGACGCCGCAAACTGTTAATGCTTATTACAATCCAACTAAGAATGAAATTGTTTTCCCTGCAGCCATATTACAACCACCATTTTTCAACTTAGCTGCTGACGATGCGGTTAACTATGGCGGTATTGGCGCGGTTATCGGTCATGAAATGGGTCACGGATTTGACGACCAAGGGAGTAAGTATGATGGCGACGGTAACATGCGTAACTGGTGGACTGAAGCAGATTTAGCGGCCTTTAAAGTTCGCACCGATGACTTGGTAAAACAATACGATGGCTATTCAGTATTTGAAGACTTAAATGTAAACGGTTCTTTAACACTGGGCGAGAATATTGGTGATTTATCAGGGGTAACTATCGCGTATAAAGCTTATATTGCTTCATTAAATGGTAAAGAAGCACCAGTAATTGACGGACTAACTGGCGATCAACGTTTCTTCATGGGCTTTGCTCAAGTATGGCGTGGAAAAAAGGTTGAGAAATCATTACGTAATCAAGTAGCAACTGACCCTCATTCACCTGGTGAGTTCCGTGCATTAGGTTCTTTATCTAACATGCCTGAATTCTACAAAGCGTTTAACGTTAAAGAAGGTGATGCTATGTATATCGCCCCTGAGAAACGTGTAAAAATTTGGTAAGCCAATGGCTTAGTTAAATAACGTTCTTATTAGAAAAATACTAAAATGCCAACAACTATTGTTGGCATTTTTATTACTGAAAATTCCTTGCCTTAGATTCTATTTATCAAAAATATAAAATCAATGATGTTTAATACCGCTAGATATTGTAAATAATTATAAATCTCGTAAACTAACGCAACGTAAACGTGTTTAGGGAATAAGGTGAGAAACCTTGACTGTTCCCGCAACTGTAAATTGTAGTGACTTAAGAGTTGCCAATGAGTCAGCATACCTATCCACAATAAGATTACCACCATTAACATCAATAAAATCGTGCGGGAATACACGGTAAATTGCTATTTTTTAAGGGACCCCCTTAACGTTAGCCTTGCCTTTTCTCCTCTTTAAAAAAACTATAATTACCCATAGGAATACTCATGGTTGACGAAACACAAAAAAGTGAAAAACACCAAGCACGCATGCAAAAAGTAAAAGACAAAGTTGATGCAAGAGTTGATGCTGCCACTGATGAACGCGGTATATTAATTGTAATTACAGGTAACGGTAAGGGTAAGTCAACATCAGGATTTGGCACGCTAACTCGCGCAGTAGGACACGGTCTAAACGCAGCAGCCATTCAGTTTATAAAAGGCACTTGGGCTTGTGGCGAAAGAAATGTCCTAGAAAAGCTCGGCGTACCTTTTCACGTGATGGCAACAGGGTTTACTTGGAATACACAAGATAAATCAACCGATATTGCCGCTGCTCAACTTGTTTGGAAAGAAGCAAAGAAACTATTAGCTGACGAAACCGTTGATGTTGTGCTACTTGATGAACTGACTTATATGTTGTCGTTTAAATACCTTGATCTTGATGAAGTACTAGACGCCATCGCTAATCGCCCGCCTATGCAACATGTAATAGCCACAGGCCGTGGCGCACACCGTTCACTCTTAGAATTAGCTGATACAGTAAGTGAAGTGCAATCGATTAAACATGCTTTTGATAATAATATAAAAGCACAAAAAGGTATTGATTGGTAATAACTCAGCACCCAGATAGCAGTTCAGCCATGTTGATACCAACTCCGTCATGCTGATACCAACTCCGTCATGCTGAATTTATTTCAGTATCAGCATGACGATATCACGACCGATTGATCCCTTCAGATCACATTTACCACAAAGCCGGCCTATCTTAATTTATTTTAATAAGTAGTCCGCTTAGCCACCATTGCTGCCAGTCACAAGATTAAAAATGATGGTTGCATTTTCAGTGATAAATGACGTTTTACAGATTGTTTTTATCACCATCCGCAACCAATAAAAAATGTATATCACACTGTATTCTTACTCGACGTTTTTATTCATCAAATGTGGCGAGTCATTCAAAGTTTTGCCTCATGTTTTGAATTTAAGTGTTTCAATATAGTTATTTATTAACCTTTTTTCTAGTTCCAGGGCGATAATATTCCTCAGTATTCGCTTTAATGTCAGTGTCATAATAATAAACGTCACGTAAAACACCATCGGAATAATCAGCTACTTGATCAGCAAAATGTGGCGAATTTACATCACCACTCTGCCCACCTGCCGTTATGGCTTTTGCCGTTATTTTTTTACCAAAATTAACAACTGCGACAAATGAGTTACCGCGTGTACCATAGTTTTTCTTTGAGTCATTAAAGGTACGCTGACCATAAGCCGCTAAACTTCCCCAACGCGCAGAAGTAAATGCCACAGGAGCACTAGGTTTGTTATCATCAAACGGCTGTACAATGTCTCCTGTTATTCGTTGAAAGCGATTAATTTCCCCCCACGCCATATCCCATTGACCAAAATCAGCGGTCAATTTAGCAAGACCTGCACGTAAAGCATCTAGCTTCTCAGTTGCTGAGGTTTTATTCTCCATATATTCATAAATATTTATTTTATTAGCACGAGCAGGTTCTGAAGACATTCGCATTAACTCACGTCCCCAATAAATTGCTACAGACGTTTCGACACTATCAACAGCATAGCGTAAGTCCCATGCTTGTAATTTCTTCATGGCAGCGGCTAAATCAACTTTATCCTCAGCTTTAGCATTGTCATAAGCTTTCACTAAGCTCGGAATTAATGGTTCGAAAGCGGTTAAATAACTATCGTAAGCAGCAGCTATTAGGCTATCAAGGGTAAAATCCTTACTGTTTTCTAAAACGCGAAGGGCATGTAGACCTCGAGGGTTCTCAGTATAAGTAGACATATATGATGGATAATCTGCTTTTTTAGGACTTTGTGCCCCACTCATAGAGAATGGCCAGTTATTCGTATTTTGTAGCCAACCAACACTAGGGTTAAACTGATTTATTGATTCATCAACGCTGTGAATTCCTTGCCACTCTGTCGCTGAGGTACTGCCATCTAAAGGCTTAGTCCAATCAAACGTAGGATCTCGTTTAGGGATGAAATTACCATGGAAAAAGCCAATATTACCATCAGCATCAGCATAAACCGTATTATTCGATGAGTTAGTATGGTATTCCATGTTTTTCTTATAGCTTGCTAAACCATCTGTTTTAGTACGCTCGTAAGATTGTATCAGCGCCTTCATTGGCTCTTCCATAATAGCCATAGCCACCCATTTATCACCTTCGGCCCGTACAATAGGACCATGATGGGAATGATAAGCAGTGACTTGCTTGGTTGCCATGCCCTCTTCTCCATTCGCTAGAAAGGTTTTGTAAGGTATACTGATAACAGATGTCGCCATTTTGAGCCACTTATCATCATAAAAATAATAAACCCCGTCGTCACGCTCTTCTACAGTTTCTAAATATTCATCAATAAAATCAGAGCCTGTCGAGGTATGCATCCAACCATTTCTTTCATTAAAGCCCTGATAAACAAAAAATTGCCCCCAAGTAACAGCACCATAGGCATTCAGACCCTCGTCACTTTTCATATGCAATTCTGCACGAAAGTAAAATGAAGTATGAGGGTTAATAAGTAACATTGCATTACCCGAGGCTGTATTTTTAGGACCAATAGCAAAACCATTGGAGCCTTGCGGTTCTTTGGTTAAGTCGAGCTTTTCATCAGGAATATTGATTATTTTATCGCCATAGAAGTTTTCTAAGCGGTTAAGGCGCGCGCGTTCAATGTCACCACCAATACTGCCTTCAGAAAAAGTTAATGCCATCCAAGGTTCAAAACGTTTCAGTACTTTAGGTTTAACCTGTGGGTGGGTGTGCAAATAATAATTTAAACCATCAGCCCAAGCATTCATCAGTTTTTTTAACCATAACGGGCTTGTTTCATACATGGCTTTAATTTCATCAGGGCGAATAAATAATTTCATCCGTAAATCACGATAAATTTCCGACTCACCTTCTGCCTCAGCCAAACGTCCCATAGCGTTTAAAAAATTAATTTCTATACGATTAAAATCATCTTCCGCTTGCGCGTAGATCATTCCAAAGACAGCATCGGCATCTGTAGAGCCATAAATATGTGGTATTCCCCAGTTGTCTCGCGTGATAGTAACTTTATCAGCAGTTGCTTGCCAAAGTTCTACTTCTGTTGTTTCTTTTGGATTTTGAGAACAGGCTGAAATAAAAATAGTGACAGCGATTATAATTTTCTTCATGTGATACCTTAAAATAAAATGATTATTTCCAACGAAGATAAAAGTAAAATATATTGATCAAAACACCTAGGCAAACTGATTGCAAAAGGTCGAAAAGAGAATAGTTGAAATCAAAGTCAGCTTGCCACGCATATTGGTATACATCAACCTGAAAGATCTAAAATCAAAAATGATCCAACTAAATTTGATTCGATTGTTATCATGAAGTCTTAGCGTTAATTGGATCAGACTTACTACCGATGATTCAGGACTATAGGCTTTTAATCATCGGGGAAAATCACACACACCGTCTAGTTCATAGAGCTTGTAGAGACTATAGACTTAAAGTGGAGTTAGAAATTAATGAATTGCTAACTATAATGCATATAAAGTGATCATTAATATTGCTTGCTGAAGATCAGAGATTTTGACTGAAATGCAATTTCTAAAAAACAAGTTAATCTGTTTATCGCCTTTTAAAAGGCAACTGTTGAAAATGATGCCAATATCAAACATTATGCGACGTCTGTGCAGCTTCACTCGCATCGACATACACGAAAGTAATAATGCCATGGATTGCTAGGAATGGTCTTGCTGTGTAAACATCGTCACGCCTTTATGTCGATATGCAAGGATGTACTTAAGATATTTATGAAAAAATCATCACCGTTTATCCTGAACATAAAAAAGCCCATGTTTAAATGGGCTTATGATAAAACGTTACTCTCGGTGCTTTTACATGCTACTTTCTAAACACAAATCCTATTTAAGGTCGTAGCAACATCAACAGATACCTTTTGCTGTTGCTCTGCATGCTGGGCAACAGAACTTAAGCCATTAGTGATATCTCGACTCAAAGAGGCAACTTCAGCCATATTGGTATTAACCGCTGCAGTTGATTGCTGTTGCTGTTCAGTGCCACTAGCAATTTGAGAGGTTAAGGCATTCACCTCTTTAAAGACTCGACCTATTTGCTCTAACGCTTCAACCACTTCGGCTGAATGTGTCAGACTGTCTTGCGTCAATGCTTGACCACGCGAAATCGCCGTTACAGCATTCGTTGATTTCTCTTGCAAACCTTCAACCATTGAATGAATTTCAACCGTTGCTTCTTGTGTTCTATGCGCAAGTGCTCTTACTTCATCGGCAACAACCGCGAAACCACGTCCTTGCTCACCCGCTCGCGCTGCTTCTATCGCTGCATTTAATGCGAGTAAGTTTGTTTGGTCGGCAATGCCACGAATAACATCCAGAACAGAACCGATATTAGAACACTCTGTTTGCAGTAGCGCTAAGTCTGTCGCCATTTCGGTCACTTCTTTAGAAAAAGCTTCAATGGTTTGCTGACTGGTATTTGAAGAAGTTGTCCCGTGCGATAAAATGTCAATAACTTGATTAGTCGTCTCACTTACCTGTGAAGCACTCTCAGAAAGTATACTAGACGTTGACGCGACTTCATCAATAGAGTGAGCCATAAGTTCTATTTGACGGGCAGAATCATCAACGGCTCTCACTGAATCTGTCATTTGTGTGGCCAATAAAAATGACCCCTCTTTTAACGATTCAGACTCGGTTCGCAACTCAGCAAGCACATCGGATAAATCTCCAATAAAAGCACTAAGCTCATTGGTGACTTGAGCGAGCTCATCATTACCATCATCGACTAATGGGCCAGGAGGCGCCTGCTTAGTACTCACAACAAGCGTTAAGTAATGAAGTAAGTTTGTTAATCGAGACGACAGCTGACTTTGAGTAAATATATAACCTGATATTAATTGGGCAATCACTAATAGAGATAATATACCGATAACAAACGGCTTACTTAACTCATCTGTAAATAGCAAAATAAATAATACAGCTAATAATCCAAAAACAGCAGTCGGTATAAGTAATTTCACGCTTAAGCGAGTAAACATAGAGTATCCATGATGTTAGTTTAAAAAAATAGCTGAGATTAAAGCTACTTGTCTTTATTTCCTTATAAATTACCTATTATTTAGCAGTTTTGCTAATAATATTTACTAATTTATGCCATTCAACAAAAATCAGCTGTTATTTTAATGATACTGAGTAACAATTGATTGTGGAACATTCAATGTTATCTGCCAACACTTATAATATTATGCTAAGTGTTGGCGGATAAATAAAAAGAGAAAGATAATAAAGTAGATTCATGACAATAAAGAGTTTGGCTAAAATCAAAGCCAAAATTTATTTTTATTGGGACATAAACCATTTAATTTTTCCTTTAAAACGACATGATTAAAAGTCTTAGCTATTTGCTTTGCTTAAATTCACTTAAATCGCCCTTTTTTAGCTAATAGATAAGTTGATTTCTTCTTAGTCAGGACACCAAACTCAGCTACTTTGGTTATTTTTCTTTTTCGTCCAACGGCTTTCGTTTTTGTATTACTAAAATTTTCGCTCACATAAGGTTGAGATGACTCTGCCTAGTTAAGTTTTCATAATATCGCCAGTTATGGCTAAGTGCCCAACTAAATGGATATACATCATAAATAATTGATATCACATTTATCTTTCACTTCTTGGTGTATTCTCATAAAATCAATGAATAGATTATTTAACAAGGCATTCCGTGACTTCAATTCAACATTTGTTCGACAATAATCAGCAGTGGGCTGAAAAGATAAAAAAAGCAGACCCCGATTTTTTTAAACGCTTGTCAGAACAACAAAAACCCGAATATTTATGGATAGGTTGCTCTGACTCAAGAGTACCAGCCAATGAATTGCTCGGTATGTCACCAGGTGAAGTGTTTGTTCATCGTAATATTGCTAATCAAGTTATCCATACCGATTTAAATTGCCTTTCTGTTATTCAATTTGCTGTAGAAAACCTAAAAGTTAAACATATAATAGTATGTGGTCACTATGGCTGTGGCGGTATTACAGCATCCATTGATAATAAGCGTCATGGGCTAATCGATAATTGGTTAGGCCATATTAAAGATGTTTATCGTTTTCACAAAGAGCGCCTTGATGCCGTTGAAGACCAGCAAACAAAGGTCAACTTACTTTGTGAACTCAATGTAATTGAGCAGGTAGCCAATGTTTGTCATACCACTACATTAGTCAGTGCCTGGAATGCCAATCAAGATGTCACCGTACACGGCTTTGTCTATAATATACACGACGGTATTTTGAAGAACTTAAACGTTTCTTCTAATGGTAAATAACCAATGACCCTAATGATGCCTGACTCACCAAACAGTAAACAACCTTTTGCTCGTGGCGAAGTCGCTTTAGTTGGCGCGGGTCCTGGCGATCCTGATTTACTCACCTTACAAGCTTTTCGTTTCATTAAACAAGCCGAAGTCGCCATTTATGACCGATTAGTAAGTGCTGAAATATTAGCGTTATTACCCGAAAATTGTCAGCGAATTTATGTCGGTAAAAAACAAGCAGAACACAGAGTCCCCCAAGACAAAATTAATCAGTTATTAGTTGATTATGCTAAACAAAACAAAAAAGTTTTACGCTTAAAAGGCGGCGATCCTTTTGTTTTTGGTCGAGGAGGTGAAGAAGCACAATATACCTTAAAAAATGGTATCGCTTGTCATATTGTACCAGGAATGACCGCGGCCTCTGCTTGCACTAGCTATGTAGGTATCCCTTTAACGCATAGACAAGTCGCACAAAGTTGCACATTTATTACTGGTAACGTCCAAGACAATGGTGAATTATCACTGCCATGGCACACGCTTAACGATAATAAACAAACCGTTGTCTTTTATATGGGGATCAAAAGCTTACCCATCATCAGTGATCAACTAATTAAGGCGGGTCGTAAGGCTTCAACACCCGCAGCATTGATTTATAAAGGAACAAATCCAGAACAACAAGTTTACCGAGGTACGTTAGTGGGATTGAACCACTTAGTTGAATTACATGATATAAAACCACCAACATTAGTCATTATTGGTGATGTTATTAACACCTTTGATGAGAAGCGCTTGATGAATTTAGGTTATTTATCACCAGAATAATACTAAACACCTAAAAAATCGTTTAAGAAAATCAAGCTCTGCACTGCGCCAATATTAATCATATTGTTCGGTTTATATTAAGAATTATAATAACAATTACCCACTCTTTTGATAATAAAAATAATAGGAATAGCGATTATGCAGGGCACTGAGAATATCCCAGGAACGGTTAACTTTTCAAACACAGATTTAACAAGTAACGATTTACCAAGATTAGACTCACTAAAATTTGAAATGTTATCGCCGCTTTATGCAAAAAGTAACCGCTATATCACCTTATTCATCACCCTGTTTATTATAAGTATTTTATTCATCGTTCAGCTACAACACTTTATTACCTTAACTACTGCAGTAAATAACTTTGTAAGTTATGTTATTTGGGTAATAGCACTGATTGGTTTTATGAGTACCCTTTACACTATAGTTGCCGATAAAAGAAAGTTTTACGCACTTCGCCAACAAGATCTTAGTTATCAAAGTGGCGTTATTTTCCTAAAAACTGTTAGTCAACCCATGCTACGTATTCAACATGTAGAGCTAAAGCGTGGTCCTATTGACCAAAAAATAGGTTTGGCTAAACTGCAAGTTTTCAGCGCTGGTGGTGCATTGCACACTTTTGAAATTCCAGGTTTACCGTTAGAGAAAGCAGAGAGTATTCGCCAATTTATTCTTGATCACAAAGATGTTAACCATCATGGATAAATCAACACCGACGCTAGAGAGCGATGGCGAAGTAACAATTCCCCCTCTTGGCTCGAAACAAAACACCAAAGACTGGCAGCGTATATCACCTATCGCTATTATTTATTTTTTAGCAAAATTTGTGATGGGATTTTTAAGTAATATCGTCGTTTTTTTACCCGCATTATATTTAGGTTACGATAATTTTATTGCACATCCCCATTTGTGGCTACCAATAGGTTTAGCCATACTCGCCATTATTATGATCTCGACCTTTTTAAGTTTCTACTTCTTTCAGTATCGATTATATCAGGATCATATTGAAATACGCTCTGGCGTAATTTCAAAGAAATACGTTAATTTACCCTTTGCTAAAATTCAAAACGTAAAACTAGAGCAGCCGTTGTATTATCGACTATTCGGTTTTACCTGTCTCCAGCTTGATACTGCAGGCTCCGCTATGCAAGAAGCTAAAGTCGTCGCTTTAAAAGTAGACTTTGCCGAGCAACTTAAAGTAGAAATTTTAGCTCAGCATAAAATAGCCCGTTCAACAGTCGCAGATGCAGAAACAGTTAATGACTTAGCATCAAAGGATCAAAACAACGAAACTATTTTAAACACACGCAGTATTACAGACCTTATTATTCATGGCTTAACTAACAACAGAATCTGGATTTTCCTTGGTGGCTTAGCACCATTTTTTGATGATTTTGGTCGCTATATTGTTGAATTTTTTAATGGCTTAGGTATCGACCTCGAAAAATTCTTAACGTTTGCTGATAAACCCATGTGCCAAGTTGGTTTATACGCACTAACCTTAACTTTTATTATTTTATTACCTTTTACCTTATTTTCTATCGCCGGTTCTATTATTACTTTTTACCAGTTCACCTTAAGTAAAGTCGACGATCGTTATATTCGCCGTAGTGGTCTGTTAACCAAGTATGAAGTGATCATGCGATTATCTCGCCTGCAAATGGTAGTTCGTCAACAAGATTGGCTTGATGTGATACTCAAACGAATTAACCTTAAATTTGAGCAAAGCAATAGTGCTTTAAATCAATATCAAGCGAGTGCAGAAAATAATCGTATTATTGTTCCATCAATTAATCCTAGCGAATGTTTGGCGTTGGTTAACAACGTATACCCAACTAATAAAATGATGACGGTTGATTATCAAAGCATTAGTAAACGCTTTCTGTTGCGTAATCTTGGCTATATCCTCACCCCAATATTTATTTCACTGTTAGTCTTTTTCATCACTGTTGATAAAACTAATTTATTAATGGCTATAATTCCTGGTTATTTATTTGTTGGTTTGTTAATTTTTATGCGTTGGTTTCGTTGGGGCTATGCTAAAGATGAAGATTTTATTTATATCCGTAAAGGTTATTTTGGCGTCGACTATTACTGTTTTCCTATTTTTAAAACTCAACAAGTTCAGTTTAAACAAAGTTGGTTTCAAAAACGCCACCAACTCAGTTCAATAAGAATAGTATTAGCGGCAGGCGCGCAAGATATTCCTTTTATCAAACAAGAGTTTGCCTACCAATTACTTGATAATGCACTTTACCAAGTAGAAAGTAGCCGCAAATCTTGGATGTAACTAAGATATGAACAGCACTAAAATATTCATTATCGGCTTACCTCGCACCGGCACCACCAGTATTTGTGCCGCTATGCTTGAACTCGGCTATACCGTCGCACACACAGCTTATACGCAAAAAACTTTTGATCATGCACAAGTCATCGCTGATACGCCCATTTTTGCTGATTTTAAACGTCTAGATACATTTTACCCTGACAGTAAATTTATCTATTTGTCCCGTGAGTCACAAAAATGGTTACCTTCGATTAAGCAATTACTACAACGAATGTATATTAATGTTACCCGAGATGATGGTGGCTTTAATACAATTATTAAACGCTGTTACCAAAGTACATTTTCACCATTTACCTTAGATAATATTGAAGATGATAATTTTTTATCATTATGCTACCAGCGGCATAAGAGTGAGGTTGGACAGTATTTTCTTGCTCGCCCAAAAGACTTACTCACTATAGATGTTAGCGAGTCAGACAGTTATCAGAAATTACTCAATTTTTTATCTTTAGCGCAAGGAAATGAATCGGCAAGCTTTGAGCAGCTCAATACGGGTGGCAAAGTGACCGCCTGGAAGGATTTAATCAATAAAAATAAAATAGCGTCTACCAAGAATGGTCGAATAAGTTTACTAACTTATTTAGATGTATCAGGCGAATAATAGCAGCACGTTGAGCTCTATAATGAAGTCAACATACTGCTTTTCTAAATGTTACAAAGCTTCAATTTCAGCGAGTGCTTGACTAAATTCGGCTAAATCTAACTCAACATATGTATTATCATTGGTATCACTAGTTTCTTCTTGCCAATTAATGCCAACGATAACACCGTCTTCACTAAGGTCTTCTAACCAAAATTCCAACCAGTCACTTAAGGTTATTTTAGTCGGAACATATTCCTGCCATTCATCAACACAATGCTTCTGAGCGAGTTCTTGGCTTGACCATAATGGCATAACTTCAGTGTTTTCAAAATTAATAGAATCAAGTACTACCCAATCTTCTGCTGATTTTTCTTGCAGAGCCCAGAACGATTGATTGTTTTTAACGTCGACTAAAAAGGTGCTTAAGATTGTTGAATTCATGATTATTGGTATCAATTAATTAATGAGCAGTCTTCAATTATCTCACACCATCTCATTTGCTAATATAACAATTTATTGTAAAAGTATAAAAAATAAGCAAGTATGAACGGATATGGAACAATAATAATAAAAATACTATATGACTGAAGAAGTTAGATTGAAGACGTTAAGCATTGATGAACTAGAAATTGGTATGTTCGTTACCACCGTAATGCTTAAACACAGTAAAACAAAAGTAAAAAACCAAGGCAGAGTTAATTCTCAAAGCACAATAATGTCTTTAAAAAAACAAGGCGTTACTCAAGTTATTATCAAACTTGAGTCTGATAAGGAACAAAATAAAAATTTAACAGCTAAAGAAGAGAAATTATCAACTGCAGAGTCAGTGACTTTACCTTGCTCATTAAATGAAGAATTTTCACGTTCGTGTGAAATCTATGATGATAGTAATAAAAAAATTCAGGATTTGTTCGACCAAGCGAAAAGTCAAAAAAGTCTATCACCGCAGGCAATCAGTTTGCTCGCCTCAGAGATAGCCAGCTCGGTTATTCGTAATCAATATGCCATAACTATTTTAACGCGTATTCGCCATCACTCTACCTATCAATGGGAGCATGCCACTAACTGCGCCATCTTAATATGCGGCTTTGCACTTTTCCTTGGCTTAAATAAAGAAACCGCTGAAAAAATGACATTGGGCGCTTTATTACATGATATTGGTGTTGCAAAAATACCCAAAGGCATCATTGAAAAACCAGATAAACTGACAGTTAATGAAATGGATATTGTTAAAAAACACCTTGCATGGGGACATCAGCTTTGTAAAAAAGATGGTTTTAATGATCCTATCATTATGGATATGTTGATTAATCACCATGAACGATTAGATGGTTCTGGCTACCCGAGGGGCTTAAAAAAAGAAAAACTTTCTAAACTTGCTCGTATTACAGCAATTATTGATGTTTATGACGCCGTAACAGGTGATAAAGCTTATAAAAAAAGTCAACAACCCATTAACGCGTTACGTTATTTATTAGCCGAAAAAGGCAAGTTTGATCAGCTACTTGTTCAACAGTTTATCAAGTATTTAGGTGTCCATCCGGTGGGCTCACTGGTTAAACTGTCTAATGATAAAATAGCCATTGTGGTTGAAGGTAACAGAGCTGAGCCGCTAAAACCTAAAGTAAAAACTTTTTATAGCTTAAAACTTCAAAATTATATTAATTCAAAAGATTGCGATCTTTCACTTGTCGCTATTACCATCGTTGGCTCGGCACGAGCTGAAGACCATAATATTAACATTGCTAAAGTGATACACGACATTGCCAATAAAGCCTAACGTACCTTAAATGTCCTTTTTTAGGCAAAAAAAAGCCGCGTAAGTTACGCGGCATAAAAACATTTGTAATGGAATAACAAAAGTTTGGTAAGAGCATCGCCCTTAAGAACTAGAGTAATTATACTAATAAATGATTTAATGTAAACACAGTACACTAATAAAATTCAGCATTAGCGCAACTTTATTACAAATATCATCTTAATAGTCATTAATAAGTCCTTTTTAAACGGGGGTATCAGATAATCTTTTTGATAAGACAATAAAAAGCCGAATAAGGATACTCGGCTTTTAGTTAACAACTTTTATTGTCAGCTTGATGCGTTAAGGCGTCATCTCTTCTTGATCTGCGCCTTCTTTATCAATTACTTCTGGTATTAAGTCTTCTTTAGAAATACCAAAAGCGAGTGCAACAGAGCTTGCTACATAAATAGATGAATAAGTACCAACAAAGACTCCAAACAATAACGCGGTTGCAAAACCATGAATAAGCTCACCACCTCTAAAAAACAGTGCAGCTAATACTAATAACGTGGTTATTGACGTTATAAAAGTACGACTTAAGGTTTGTGTTAACGAAATATTGATAATATCTGCTGGCCCGCCTTCACGTAATTTACGAAAGTTTTCACGAATACGGTCAGACACAACAATCGTATCATTGAGTGAGTAACCTATAACCGCCAATATCGCTGCAAGTACCGTCAAGTCAAACTCAAGTTTTAATACCGAGAACAAACCCAGTGTTAACAATACATCATGAAATAAAGCAAACACCGAACCTAAAGCGAAACGCCATTCAAAGCGGAATGCTACGTAAACGAGAATACAAATTAGCGCAGTTAACATAGCTAAGCCGCCCTGCTCTGCTAATTCATCGCCGACGCTGCCACCCACAAATTCAATACGGCGCATTTCCATGGTTTGACCTGTACCTTCTTGTAAGGCACTAAGTACTTCATTACCGAGCATTTCAACGTTTAAACCTTCGCGTTCGGCTAAACGAATAACCACATCACGGCTAGTACCATATAACTGCACTACCGCATCTGGATAGCCATTACTGTCCATTACCGCACGAATTTTGTTTAAATCAGCCGCTTTTTCAAAACCCACTTCAATTAATGTTCCACCCGTAAAATCTAGGCCAAAGTTTAATTTATTGGTCATTAAAGAAAATACAGAAGCAAGCATCAATATAACACTAAACATCAATGCTCCCTTGCGGTAACTCATAAAGGCGACAGTTTCTTTTAATTGTAAAATTTGCATAAATATCTTCGCCCTATATTGAAAGTTTGTCGAGACGTTTTCCGCCCCAAACAGCATTAACTACGGTTCGTGTACCCACAACCGCTGTAAACATTGAGGTAAGAATACCAATAGATAAGGTAATCGCAAAACCCTTAATCGGACCTGTACCAATAGCATACAAAATAAGTGCCGCAATAAGCGTGGTAATATTGGCATCAATAATGGTTGAAAATGCTGCCTCATATCCTTGATGAATAGATTGTTGAATCGACTTACCTTCACGTATTTCTTCTCGTATACGTTCGAATATAAGTACGTTTGCATCTACTGCCATACCAACTGTTAGAACAATACCAGCCATACCGGGTAACGTTAACGTTGCCCCAGGAATTAACGACATAATCCCAACAATTAAGATTAAGTTAGCACCAAGCGCTAGATTTGCTACCACACCAAAAGCACGGTAATAAATAATCATAAAAATAAACACTAAGCCAAAGCCCATTAAAATAGCTTCAAAACCAAGCCTAACATTTTCAGCACCTAATGTAGGGCCAACCGTTCGCTCTTCAACAATTTGAATCGGTGCTACAAGCGCTCCGGCACGTAATAATAAGGCTAAATTATGTGCTTCACTTTGGCTACCCGCACCTGTAATGCGGAAGGTTTTACCTAAACGTGCTTGAATAGTTGCTACTGAGATAACTTCTTCTATTTTTTCAAAAATAGTATTCCCTTCAGCATCTTTACGGTCAGTGGGTTTATATTCAATAAATACGGTCGCCATTGGCTTACCAATATTGCTTTTAGTCCCATTGGACATTTTTCCACCGCCGGCAGAATCAAGCGAAATATTGACTTGTGGGCGGCTATATTCGTCAAAGCTTGAGCCTGCATCAACAATATGATCACCAGTTAGCATGACACGTTTTTTCAATAAAACAGGTTTGCCGTCACGTTCATATAATAACTTAGAGCTCGCTGGCACTCTGCCATTGAGTGCCGCACTTAAATCGCCATCAGTATCAACGAGTCTAAATTCGATAGTTGCCGTCGCATTTAAAATTTCTTTTGCTTTAGCTGTATCTTGCACACCGGGTAATTCAATGATGATGTGTTTTTTACCTTGGCGTTGCACAAGCGGCTCAGAGACACCCAATTCATTAACACGATTACGAATAATGGTAATGTTTTGTTGCAAGGCATATTCGCGAACTTCTTTAATTTTTTCATCGGTCATTTTTGCAGACAAGGTTAAATTATCTGCATTTTCTGACATTAAAAAGTCACGGTAGCGTTTCTTCAAAAAGTCATGGGCTGTAGTTAAGTCTTCTGCATTACGAAACTGAACATTAATGGAATCATTCGATTTTTTGACACTACGGTAACGAATTTTTTCGCCACGTAAATCGGTACGAAAATCATCAACTAGGGCGTCTTGCGCTTTAACTATCGCTTCACTCATGTTCACTTCCATTAAAAAGCTAACACCACCACTTAAATCTAAACCTAACTTCATCGGTGTACCACCAACACTTGCTAACCATGCAGGTGTTGCCGGCGTAAGATTTAACGCCACCGAAAATTTATCGCCTAAACTTTCCTCAAGCAAATCACGGGCACGAAGTTGTTGCTCGGTATCACTAAAACGGACAAGTAATTGGCCATTTTCAAGCACAATACTTGAGAATGAAATATTATCTGCAGTCAAATCGCTCTTTACGCTATCAAGCGTTGTAGCATTGGCTTCAACGCCACGTAAACCTGAAACCTGCACAGCAGGGTCTTCAGGGTATAAATTAGGTAAAGCATATAAAGCACCAAAAGCGACTATAAATAGCACCATCAGTGTTTTCCATAAGGGGTATTTGTTTAGCACAAGTTCATCCTTTTTATTAACGTTCTTTTAAATCGTTGCAGGTTAGTCACAATGGTCAACTTGTTTAGCAAGTAACTAACCTACCACGACTTACAATTACAATGACTTCATTGTGCCTTTAGGTAATACCGCATTGATTGCTGCTTTTTGAAGAACAACTTCAGTACCTTCAGCAACACTTACTACGATATAATCTTTTTCGTCTGAAACTTTCACAATTTTACCGACGATGCCGCCTTGTGTTAAAACTTCATCACCTTTTGATAATGCTGACATTAGGCCTTTATGCTCTTTTACACGCTTAGCTTGTGGGCGGTAAATCATAAAGTAAAAAACTAAACCAAAAACGGCTAGCATGATCAACATTGATGTGCCATCGGCACCTGCTGGTGCGCCGGTTGCTGCGTGTGCTTCACTGATAAATAAACTCATAATTTCCTCTGATTTTTATTGTTAATAAATGGATAATTCTTTTAATTTGTGTAAATAGCTATTTTAGTTCTGGAACGGGTAATCCGCGTAACGCATAAAACTCACTCACGAAGTCGTCTAACTTACCTTGCTCTATAGCCGCACGCAATCCTTTCATAACACGTTGATAAAAATGTAAGTTATGTAAGGTATTTAATTGTGAGCCTAGAATTTCATTACACTTATCTAAATGATGCAAATAAGCGCGTGAATAATTTTTACAGGTATAACAGTCACATTCGCTGTCTAATGGCCCTGTATCTGTTTTGTGGCTAGCATTACGAATTTTAATAACGCCGTTAGTCACAAATAGATGACCATTTCGGGCATTACGTGTTGGCATAACACAATCAAACATATCAATACCACGACGCACACCTTCAACCAAGTCCTCAGGCTTTCCAACACCCATAAGATATCGGGGTTTATTCTCAGGGATCAAGGGGGTGGTGTGATCAAGAATGCGGATCATATCTTCTTTGGGTTCACCTACCGATAAACCACCGATCGCATAACCATCAAACTCGATGTCTTTTAGACCTTTAACAGAAACTTCACGTAAGTCTTCATACATGCCGCCTTGTACAATGCCAAACAAAGCTGATTGATTATCGCCATGAGCAACTTTAGAACGCTGTGCCCAGCGTAGTGATAATTCCATCGAACTTTTTGATTCTTCATGTGATGCAGGATATGGCGTACACTCATCAAAAATCATCACAACATCGGCATCTAAACTGCGCTGAACTTCCATTGAACGTTCAGGAGTTAGCATTATTTTATCACCGTTAATAGGAGAACTAAACTTAACCCCTTCTTCGGTAATCTTACGCATTTTACCTAAACTGAACACCTGAAAACCACCAGAGTCAGTAAGAATTGGCTTTTGCCAATTAATAAAATTATGTAAACCGCCAAACTGTTCAACAATTTCAGTACCAGGACGTAACATAAGGTGAAAAGTGTTGCCTAGAATAATTTCAGCACCTGTTGCCTCAACATCTTCCATTTTCATACCTTTAACCGTGCCATAAGTCCCTACTGGCATAAACGCTGGCGTTTCTACTGTGCCACGATCAAACGTTAAACGGCCTCGACGTGCTTTACCGTCAGTATTGATTAATTGGTACTTCATCTTGCTTTTTACTGGTTTAGTCACTGGTGCTACTGTTTTATCTGTCATATAGACTTTCTCCAAACCCTCTAGCGAAACAGGCTAGCGGTTGTTTATTATAAATTATTAAACGCTTTATACATCATCTTAAATATTGTAATCTTTTTTCGTTAAAAACATCGCATCGCCATAACTGAAAAAACGATATTTTTCATGCACTGCATGTTGATACGCAGACATCATGTGTTCGTAACCCGAGAAAGCGCTAACGAGCATTAACAGGGTTGACTCTGATAAATGAAAATTAGTGATTAAGGCATCAATTACTTGAAATTCATATCCTGGGGTAATAAAGATATCCGTGTCACCATAAAAAGCGCTAAGCGGTAATGCTTTATCTTTAGCCACCTTAGCAGCACTTTCTATCGAACGTACCGAAGTTGTACCAACAGCGATAACACGACCGCCATTCGCTTTTGTCAGGGCTATCTGTTGAACAACCTCGTCAGATACTTCAACATACTCAGCATGCATAATGTGGTCGGCTATTTCATCGACTTTTACTGGCTGAAAAGTACCTGCGCCAACGTGTAAGGTAATAAAAGCGAGATCAACACCCTTAGCTTTTATTTTTTCTAATAAATTTTCATCAAAATGTAAACCTGCGGTAGGTGCAGCAACCGCACCAGGTTTTTCATTATAAACAGTTTGATATCTTTCACGATCGCTGTCTTCATCAGGACGGTCGATGTAAGGAGGTAATGGCATATGGCCAATTTCTTCAAGCACGGATAAAACTGATTGATCACCCTGTATTTCTAATTCAAATAAAGCACTATGTCGACCAAGCATAGTCGCAGAGACTTTGCCTTCTAAAATAAGTTTGTTACCGACTTTCGGTGACTTACTGGCACGAATATGAGCAAGAAAACGTTTTTCGTCGAGGATCCTTTCAACCAAAACTTCAATTTTCCCCCCACTTTCTTTTTGTCCAAACATACGCGCTGGTATTACGCGGGTATTATTAAAGATAAGTAGATCACCAGCATTAAGTTGTTCAATAATATCGGTAAATCCAAGATCAAGGATTTTACCACTATTACCGTTAACAGACATTAAACGACTTGAGGTACGATCCGCTTTCGGATATCGAGCAATAAGTTCTTCGGGTAAATCAAAAAAAAAGTCAGCTACGCGCATGTAAATACCAATTAGAATATCTATTTTAAGAGAATAAAAAACGCGTAATTTTAGTGTTCAGCGCCAACAATAGCAAGTAATAACGCCGATACGGTGGCAATAAAGGGTCAAGAGACCTTAAATATAAAACAGCTTAGTATTTACCTTGTTTATAATCATCATATTGGAAACTTTATCTCCCCTTTTTGACAATTTACCGTATGCTGAGATTATCGATAAATTTATAGTTGAAAATATCATGAACAATATTTCTTTTGCTCTCGCTAAAACCATCCTTAATGGCTTTGAGCGACATATCTATCTTTTTAGTGAAATTACTCAATCCGCAAAAAAACGCTTTGAGCTCTGCCAATGGCAAGCGGTTCAAGATGCAGCAAAAAGTAGAACAGACTTTTATGATAAACGTGTTGAAGAAACACTTGAGACCATTAAAAAAGATTTTTTTGTCTCAAATCTTGACGAACTTTTATGGCAAAACGTTAAGGTAAGTTACGTCGATTTATTAAAAGAACACCATCAACCAGAGCTAGCAGAGAGCTTTTATAACTCTATCTTTTGTCATTTATTTGAACGTAAGTACTACCACAATGCTTTTATTTTTGTAAAAAGTACCGTTGAAAAAATAGAAAACATTGCCAATCCTATTATATACACGCGCTATTTGCCAAGTGAGTTAGGCCTAGAACAAACTATTGCGGCTATTATGAATAATGCCAACTTCAACATTCCCTTTGTTAACTTAGAAAGAGACATGAAAAGTCTTATAAAGTCTTTTCGCGTTCAAGCTCATAAAACACGATATAAACTTAGCGAATTGAAGTTCGATATTCTTGATTTTATATTCTATCGTAACAAAGGG
This sequence comes from Colwellia sp. BRX10-4, assembly GCF_014077465.1. Classification (NCBI taxonomy): domain Bacteria; kingdom Pseudomonadati; phylum Pseudomonadota; class Gammaproteobacteria; order Alteromonadales; family Colwelliaceae; genus Colwellia; species Colwellia sp. BRX10-4. Next base: position 6,451 of record NZ_JACGVZ010000026.1, on the reverse strand, counting down.
GCTTATATTATTGGTCGAGTTATTTCTCCTGGCGGTGAAACCCCCTTTATTGTCCCTATTGTTAATAATGAAAAAGAAGGAAAAGCAGCAGGATTATACATAGATGCGTTATTAACCGAAGGGGCAAATATGGCGGTGGTTTTCGGTTTTGCCCGCGCTTACTTTTTTGTCGACTGTCAGCATCCCTTTGCTTTAGTGCAATTTTTAAAACGCTTAATTCCTCATAAAACCTTAGCCGATTTATATTCAGCCATTGGTTTTCATAAACAAGGGAAAACACAGTTTTATCGTGATTTTCTTAATCACCTCGACGCAAGTGATGACAAGTTTGAATTAGCTGCAGGTATTAAAGGTATGGTGATGTCAGTATTTACCTTACCCTCTTACCCTTATGTTTTTAAAATTATAAAAGATAAATTTGCCCCGAGTAAGACCATGACTAAGCAAGAAGTTAAAGGGAAATATCGCTTAGTTAAATTACATGACCGAGTTGGCCGAATGGCTGACACCATGGAATACTCTGAAGTTGCTTTTCCCAAAGACCGTTTTAGTGAAGAATTATTAACAGAGCTGCTCAATGTTGCTCAATCTATTATTCGTTTTGAAGATGAATTAATTATCATCAAACATTTATATATTGAGCGTCGTATGACACCGCTCAATTTATATTTAGCTAAAGCAAGTGATGAGGAAATTGAAGAAGCAATGTATGGCTATGGCAGCGCGATCAAACAGTTAATTGCTGCCGATATTTTCCCTGGCGACATGTTACTCAAAAACTTCGGCGTAACCCGACATGGACGAGTCATATTTTACGATTATGATGAAATAACCTATATGGATGAAGTTAACTTTAGGGTGAAACCAGAAGCGATTACCGAGGAACAAATTTACGCTGCAGAACCTTGGTACTCGGTAGCACCTGGCGACATGTTTCCAGAAGAAATTGCGACTTTTGCGTTGGCAAATACTAAATACCGCAATGCTTTTTTATTACATCATGCAGATTTGTTAGAAGCCAGTTTTTGGCAACAATGCCAAAAAAGTGTGGCTACGGGTAAATTTGAAGATGTATTCCCCTACCCAGAGGCACTTCGTTTTTGTAATAATTAATAGTGTATCTGTGATTGTTTGCTTTACCTGATAACAATTGATTTTAAAACAAACGCAATGTTGTTATTTTAAGCAAACAGTCATTTATTTCATTTTTTTTGACTTTAGCGCTTTACCTTTGCTATTGCTTGCGTATAATTCGAATCCGTTGCAGGGGTGTAGTTCCAATTGGTAGAACAGCGGTCTCCAAAACCGACGGTTGGGAGTTCGAATCTCTCCACCCCTGCCAATTCTTTTCTTAGCTATTTCTAGCTATGATAAAAAATCTATCTTTATAAATCACCGAAAACTTAATAGTAACTCAGTTCTCTCAAAATAAGAGCAGTCATTATACTTATTAAAGTATAATTTATTTTTAGGTGAAGAAATAAAAATATAACCTATAATATATTTATTACTTCTAATAATATCTGACTGGAATAATTTGACACTTTTTAGTACTGTGCCCCAAATAAAATCACCCTATTTATTATTTTTTTCTTTATATTTCATAATATTTAGCACTGTTGCAACAGCGCTAACCAGCGAAGTAAATTTAGACACCGATTATCAGTCTAACCGTAATAATACGTCGATTTCATTTCAAGAAAAAGAAAGTAGCTACACTAAACTGCTTGAGCAACTAACGCCGTTTAAAAACAAGCGCTTTGAAGCACTAATTATTAATCAGTTGCATTACAATGCTATTTTTCAATGAGATACTATTAATGCTCAAAGATGGTTAGACCGCTATAAAAAAACCTTAATCAAATTATTTCAAAAAAATCCTTATTAGCATTAAATCTTCTATTAAAAAAATCAGCTGCTTGAGTTACAAAATGATCAACAACATCTGCCAGCATTAAAGATTTCCTTGCTGTTATTTAATCAGATGAACAACCTAATAATAAAAAGAAATAACAGTCTTTTAAATGATGATGCCCACCTGACCAACTTAGATGTTGCTGAAATTAATAATTTAACCGGTATTTCGTATTTCTCAATTGGCGACTATGACCAAGCACAACAGTATTTTATTACTAGTTTGCGTTTATATGAAGACTTGCAGGCTTTACAGGGTTTCGCAGCGGCGCTTAATAATTTATCGCTAATTAGCTGGGCACAAAAAGATTTTCATGCGGCCTTAAAATATTTAGAGAGACCTATAGATATATCACAACAACTTAACGACAGTGTGCTATATATCATTAACATTTCAAATCAAGGTATCTATTATACTGATCTTAAACAGTTTGAGAATACAATCGTATCTTATAAAAAAGTGATTAATCACCCTGACAGTAAATATTTTCCTAAAGAGACATTAGGTGCCATTATTGGTCTCGCCGATGCCTACATTACAATTAATGAATTAACATTAGCAAAAAAGTAATTAGAAGAAGCGTTGCAATTAACTGCAGCAACCAAGAATAAAAAATCACAAATTAGTGCGGAAGGCTTTATTGGCGATATCTATCTACTGCAGGGAGAGCCTCTTCGAGCTTTAGCTATTTATAATCGCGCATTACTTTACTATCAAGAGACCAAACTTCAGCAACTTGAACCAGAGACCTATAAACGCATCAGCAAAGCTTATCAAGCGCAGAAAAAGTGGCAACAAGTCCTTAATTTTTATGAAAAACATACCCTATTCATTAATAAACTTAATGGCGAAGCACAGCAAAAATCAATCAGGGTTCTACAAAATCAATATAGAGCAGAAGTAAAACAGAAAAAAATCAACTTATTACAAGCTGAAAATCAATTACAAACATTAGAGTTACAGTCAGCAATAAGTCAGAGTATTGTGACGATTGTAATTAGTCTATTTTCCTTAGTCATTTTATTACTTACGGTAAATCGTCATTATATACGAAAAGAAAAAGTACGTTTAACACGTCATAATAATGAAATTAGAGCCAATGAAGAACAGTTGGCGTTATTGTCTATTGCTTTTAGGAATACGGCTGATGCGGTATGGATAAGCAATAAAGACTTCGAAATTGAAGTAGTAAAGAATGCTTACGTGACACATACCCACAAGCATAAATCTGAAGTAATAGGTCAAAAGGTAGTTTTTGCAGAAATAAATGGCCAGCCTACTGATTTATCTGAAAAATTACGCGCTTAGGCTATAGTACATGGTAGTTGGTTAGGGGAGCTTTTTGATCAAAAATCTACCGGTGAAATTTATAGTTTAGAATTAGAGATTGAAGTGATATCAAACGATAATAATGAAATCATCCATTATCTTGGTGTTTTTAGAGACATTACTGAAAAAGTAAAAATACAACAGCAATTGAGTAAGCTTGCTACCCACGATGATTTAACCAAATGGCCTAATAGAACCCCTACTGCATGAATTGATTGTCCAATCTTCTTTGAACTCTCAGCGCTCTCAAAAATCACCAACCGTATTATTACTTGATGTAAATAGTTTCAAAAAAATTAATGATACTTATGGTCATAGTGCCGGTGATGAAGTTATCTGTGAAATTGCCCATCGTTTAAGTGCGGTATTATACCCAAAAGACGTTATTGCACGTATTAATGGTGCTGAATTTTGTATTTTAGTTGAGCTTTCTGACCCTAATTATGGCGCTATCGCTGTTGCACGGAAAATACTGTCTTGTTTTGACACTGCATATGCCTTTGATGACCACCAGTTGACTGTTACCGCAAGCATTGGCATTACACGATACCCTGAAGATGCTGATGTTCCTCAAGAGCTATTAAGAAAAGCAGCGTTAGCAATCTTTGATATAAAAGCTCAAAAAAAGAATAATTATCAATTTTTTGAACAGCGCATGAACAGTGAAGTTGCAGAACAATTAGCGCAAGAACAAAGGCTACTCACAGCAATAAAAGATGAGACCTTTGAATTTTATTATCAACCCTTTGTTGATACTAAGTCTGGCTTAATTTCGGGTGCAGAGGCCTTAATTCTCTGGGTTGAAGCGGACGGTAATATTATTTACCCTGACAGTTTTATTCCTTTTTCTGAAAAGCTTGGTCTAATAGATCAACTGGATGAAATCGCAATAAATAAGGTCTTCGCTCAAGTTGCTTTATGGCAAAAACAAGCGTTATACTTTGGACCTATTGCCATTAATTTATCAGCAAAAATTTTTCTGACTCAGCAGCCCTTATTGCACTTTTAAAAGTGAAACTAAACCAATATGGCATCCCTCCCGCCAGGATAAAAATTGAAATTACTGAAGGTATGTTACTGGATAAAATAGATATCGCTATTTTAACTATGCAACAACTTAAGGCACTTGGCTTTAAGCTTTCATTAGATGATTTTGGTACAGGTTTTTCTTCTTTAAATTACTTAAAACAATTTCCTTTCGACATTCTCAAGATTGACCGTTCGTTTATTATGGGAATGCATGAGTCTTCAATTGATCAAAGTATTGTTCACTCTATTATTAACTTGGCTAATAATTTAAATTTAAGTGTTATCGCAGAAGGGGTGGAATTAAGTGAACATTTAGCGTTTCTCCAACAATTAAACTATCAGGAGTATCAGGAGTATCAAGGTTATTATTTCAGTAAAGCCATTAGTTTTAAAGAGTTAGAACAACTAGTCATGACTCAAATTAAAACGCTATAAAGTACAGTGGCTTTATCTTTAAATTTGCGATTAATTCAGAATCAGAGAATTAATACACCGTCTATATTAACGGGTATATTTGGTATTAAGTGAAAATTCTGTCATTATGTGCTTCTTACTTACGCTATGCTTTATCGCCTTAATTTATGACCATGACTAAAAGACAGTTTTCGCACTTGCAGGCTATGGGTATTGAACTTTGGCAGTTAAAGAACAGTGATAAAACGAACGATAGCGACCACCCTCTTTATCTAGACATTGAACTTGCTACATTAGTTGATACTCATATATTTACCGACATCCTGCACTCTTTAGGTTGCTCCATTGGTGAAGTAAGTTGCAATAATAACGCCTTATCGATAGGTTTATTAACTTGGCAATTTAGTGAACAGACTGATATATCACTCACAAAGCATCACTTGGTTACCCCGTCGATTAACGTTTTGAAAAATTCTCCGCTATTAAAACAAACACTTTGGCAAAAACTACAAGAAATTCAATGATATGACTTTTAGCTACCATAAAATATTAAACAACGACGTAGACTTATTAATCCCTATAGAGAATGCTTGTCACTCTCACCCATGGAGTGAAAAAACCTTTAACGGCTGTATTGGCGCGCGCTATTATGGTCATTACTTACAAGTGGACAATGAGTTAGTGGGTTTTTATATTGGCGAGCATGTCGCTGGTGAAGCAACGTTAATGGATGTTTGTGTATTACCTACACTGCAGGGCAAAGGTTATGGTAAAGCATTACTAGAACACTTTTTTATGCAATCAAAAAAACTAAACAATACCGTTATTTGGTTAGAAGTTCGGGCAAAAAACATCAGTGCTCAAATGATGTATATCAATAATGGCTTTATTGAAACTGGCAGAAGAACAGGTTACTACCCAAGTGCCTCTGGTTTCGGTTATGAAGACGCTATCGTCATGAAGAAAGTGCTCTAATATCTAATAAAACAGGCATAAATAAGTTTTCAATTAATAGAGTTCAGTAAAAATCTGCTGCAATAATTAGAGCAATAAGAGTTAAAACTATCATACACGAAACAAAATAAAGCCTCTTTAATCATGACAATTAAAGAGGCTTTTACATATCACGGATTCACGAACAAGCGTTTGAGCTATTCACAGAAAGTCAGTAAACCACCAGTTTTCAACACCTTTCATGTCTGGTAATTCATGGGCGATATACTTATGACAATCTATAAAGGTTTTTTCGCCAGAAGCCAGCGCACTTGAATGCATTTTAACACTGCGATTACCTTGTCCTGAAAAGTCCATGTACTCAAAATCATGGCAGTTACGACATTCCAGTGAATCATTCTCTTTCATCCGTTTCCATTCACGTTCAGCCAATTCGCGGCGATGATCTTGAAACTTTTCTCTCGTGTCGATCAAGCCAGTAAGCATGCCCCAAACTTCTTTACTCGCCGCAATTTTACGAACAATTTTATGTGTCCATTTTTTGGGAACATGACAGTCTGGACAAGTAGCACGAACGCCCGAACGATTAGAGTAATGGATAGTTTCTTTGTATTCTTCATAAACATTATTTTCCATTTCATGACAACTAATGCAGAACTCTTCGGTATTGGTCACTTCAAGCGCGGTATTAAATCCCCCCCAAAAGATAACTCCGCCAGCAAAGCCAATAGCTAAAATAAACCATAAGGCGGCACTGCTTGGCGACTTTAAATACGAAAGTAAGCTTTTTATTTTTGATTTTTGATTTTT